>NZ_JAPNUG010000033.1:0-71933 GCF_036631435.1 Ralstonia sp. 1B3
GGATCGGTGACTTGCGCCCGGCGCGCGCCGTGGTGCCGGTGCCGACGCTGCACTACGGTCTGGCAGTGGAAATCGAGGCGACGGCACTGGCGGCGTGATGCAAACGCTTGCAGTTGATGTGCGTCAGGCAGGCAGGGTTCGCGCGAGTTGATCTCCGGCCGTTTGCCCGCCATTGTTGCAAAATGGCCGGTAAGCCTGCCGAGGCACATGCCCGGCCTAGACGCACAGATCCATCGCCCCCATGACCCTGCAAAAAACGCGGCAACTTACCCAGGAAGACGTGCCGGTTGGCCAGCCGCTGCCGTTCCCGCTCGCCGATAGTGGAGGCCGTCTGCTGCTGCCCGCCGGCGCCGTGGTTCCGGATGCCGAAGACGTCCGCCTCCTGTTCCATCACGGCCCGGTGCTGGCGTTGGATGAAGGCGAGGGCGTTGAGGTTGCTGCGCCTGCGGCATCCGGTGAAGCCAAGCCCGCCTCGCGTCGAGCGGCCTCAGTGTGGGCACCGTCCTGCAGGTGCAGGAAAAATCGGCGCCACTGCGCGGGCTGCTGCCGTGCAGGCTCATCGGCTACATCGAAGGCGAGGCGCTGTTCGTCACGCAGCCCGCCGACGGCAAGCGGACGCTGCGCCCAGAGATTCGGGACATCCTCCTGCTGCGCGGATTTTCCGGCCGCGCGGTCGTCACCATGATGTGCAGCGTGGTGTCGGTGGGGCAATTTCCGCGCCGTATCTCGTGCTGTCTGCGCCGATCAAGATGCAGAAGATGCCGCTGCGCCGTGCCAAGCGTGTGCAGGTCCGGATCGGTGCCCGCTTGCGCCCCGACGGGCAGGCGGCGTCAGCGGCAGACCGCGTGGCGGTGATCCGCGACATCTGCCTGAATGGGGCGCTTGTGCAAAGCGCCAGCGCGGCGTTTCAGCCCGGCGACAGGCTGGCACTCGATTTCAGCGCTTACGTGGATGGTCAGCTGGAGTCGTTCTCCCTGACGGGCCGCGTGGCGAGCGGGTCGCCCGCGCTGGGGGCGCCTGCATCTGCGTTTCCGTCGTTTGGCATGGAGTTTTCCTTGTCGAAGGAGCAGACGGCGCAGCTTTCGCATCTGATCATCGATCGGCTAGACGAGTAGCGATCGGGACCAGCGTTTGCCTCAGGGCGGCGTGGTGCCGGCCAGCATCGTCTCCAGCAGCCAGGCGCCGGCTTGGCCGAGTGTGCGCTTGCGTGACCACACTGCATCCACGGGTACATGACGAGGCCACCCGCGTGCCTGCACCTCGTGCAGCCGATCCGCTGCGAAGTGATCGACCAGCCAGCGCGGCAGTTCCGTCCATCCGAAACCGAGTACGGCCATTTCCAGCAGCATCAGGTAGCTCGGCGCAGACCAACGGCGCAGGCCGCGTACGGGCGTCGTTTCCGCCCTGGGGCCGACCGGATCGACGAACGTGTTCAGCCGCAGCTCGCGCGTGTCGCGCAGCACCGCATGCGGCACTTCTTCGTGCCCATATTGCGCAAGCGGGTGCTGGCGTCCCACGAACAGGCCGATCTCGGATTGTTCGGCGATCGTTGCGGCGCCAATGTCGGGCGGATACGTCGGCTGCGTGGCCACCAGCCCCAACTGCGCGCGGCCCTGCTGGATGATGTCGAGCACGTCTTCGTACTCGGCGATCAGGCATTCGAGCTCCAGTTCGGGGAAGCGCTGTTCGAGTGACGCGAGCGTCTGCTCGTAACGATCGGACTGATACGTATCGGACACCACCAGCGTCAGGCGCGCCTCCAGGCCACCGGCCATTTGCGCCGCCAGGCGGTCCATCTGCTCGCTGGCGTCGAGCACGCGGCGCACCTGCGTGAGCATCGCGCGGCCCGCTTCGGTCAGCCTCGGCTGTCGCGTGGTCCGGTCGAACAACGTCAGGCCCAGGTCGATCTCCAGATTGGCGATCGCCTCACTCACGGTGGATTGCCGCTTGCCCAGCTTGCGCGCCGCCGAGAACGAACCCAGCGTGGCGGCTTCGGCAAAGGCGTGCAGGGCTTCAGATGAGTGGCGCATCGATCGCTCCCGGGTGGATGGATGGCTTCAATATATCGGAAAAGCCGATGGTATCGAACTGGCGAAACCCGTCTCCACCGATGAAAATCACGCCCATTCTTCGGAGTCGTTTCCATGCAATGGCCAGCCAAAACCCCTGCCGAGCGTGTGTTTCACGCGCTCAGTTTCGAGTTGATCGCCACCATCATCTGCGCGCCGCTGTTCAGCTGGATCATGGGCGTGCCGCTCGCGCACATGGGCGCGTTGACCCTCATGTTTGCCGGCGCTGCGATGGCGTGGAACATGGTGTTCAACGCGATCTTCGAGCGGGTTGAACATCGCTACAGGCTCTCGCGCACGTTGATGCTGCGCGTGGTGCATGCCTGCCTGTTCGAGGGTGGGCTGGTCGTGATGCTGGTGCCCCTGGGTGCGTGGTGGCTGAACGTCAGCCTGTGGGAAGCCTTCGTCATCGACATCGGCATCATGCTGTTCTTCCTGCCGTACACGTTTTTCTTCAACCTTGCGTACGACCATTTGCGCGCACGCTGGACGTCGCGCCGCGCGCTGGCCTGATGCACGATGGGCTTAGGGCAAAAGGGGCAGTGCGGAAGGTGACGCGCTTCCTATAATGAAGTCCCTTTCGAAACGGGCGCAGCGGTCGCAAGCCGCTGCGCCCGTATTGCCTTCATGCCGCGTCTTTCTGTTACGTCATCCCATGCCTCGGCAACCGTGCTGCGCCAATGTTATGTGGCGGCATGCGCCGGTGACGCCGTTGGCGTGATGAACGTGCTGCGCGATGCGTGCGGTGCGGACCACGCTGCGGCCATGATCCGCTGGCGCGTCGATGGACGCTGGCATTGGGTGGCGTCGCGTGGCGCACGCTCGGCCGACGTGCTGCTGCATGCGGTGCGCGGTGATGGCATCGACGCGTGGCCCGTGGCCGATGCCGAAGTGCGCGGCGCAGTGTGGCTCGATTACCGCAAGGCGGGCGTGCCGCAACCGTTGCGGCATGGTGCGACGCCGCAGGCCCTGCTGCCGCACTTTGCGCAAGCGCTGCCGTTGTGCTGGCAACGCGTTGCTGCGCGCGTCGGCATCTCGCCTGCGCAGCCGGTCAGCCTCTGGTTGACCGATGCCTTCCACCTGACGCGCCGCGAAGCCGATGTGGCCGATCTGCTCGCAAGCGGCTCCGACCCTGCCTGCATTGCCCGCACGCTGGGCATTTCACTCGATACGGTGCGCACGCACCTCAAGCACGTCTATCGCAAGACCAACACGCACAGCCAGTGCGATGTGGTGCGGCTGATGCTCGCGCTGTCGGCGCGTCGGTAGGTGCCGTCGCGTCCGGCTCAGGCTGTGGCCATCTTTGGTGGCGCCACGGCAGGGGTGCCGTCTTGGAAAAGGGTTTGCAGTTGCGCCCGCAACTCGGGCGAATCGGTGTGCTTGTGCACGGAAACGGCATGCTGCACAGCCGCCTCCAGCAGTTCGGCATCGCTGTCGGCGCTGATGGCGACCGAGCAGTTGGTCTCGCTGGGGAAGGCGCGGCAATCGATGTAGCGGCGGCCCATGGCGGTGCTCCTGGAGTGACGAATGGCGGCGACGCGACGCGGGCGACTGCCGGTCGTGCGCCTCTTCGTTATAGGTTTGCCGCGGCGGCGCGTCGTCACCCGTGTGGGGTACGTGCCGTCCTGTTGAGCCTTCCTTTAGCCGACCACCTTCGCCCCGCGCTCCTCCAACAACGCGCGCAGCACTGACCGATGGCAGTGCGCCTCGTCCTCGCAATAGCAGCCGACCGACAGGTTGGTCTGGTGCGATAGTGCGGCCAGCATGTCGAGCAGGCGCGCTGCATCGCCGTCGCGCATTTCGGTGCGGAAGTGGCGCACGAAGGTTTGCCAGGCTTTTTCATCGTGCTGGGATTGCGCGGCCTGGGCTTGCTTGACGAGTTCGGGCGTGGGCGAGAGCAGCGGCATCCACACGTCATAGAAATCGCGGCTGGCGAATTCTTCCTTGGGCACGCCGCGTGGCGGGCGCCGCACGGTACCGATGCGCAAGCCTTCATCGGGGTGACGCGGCTCGCCGAGCAGGACGATGCGTAGTGCCATGGAATGTCTCCGTGTGGATGCTGCGCGCGGCCTGCTTACGAACCCTGCCTGCTCTGCACCGTCGGAAAGAACAGGTCCTTCCACGACGCCGGCTTGTTCTTGAGCGTGCCCACGCGCCGCATGAACTCGGCATAGTGAGCGACGCCCACCGGCGTGGTCGTGAAGCGCGAATCCGGATCGTCCAGAATCTTCTTCACCTCTTCCGGCGAACTCTTCACCTTCGACTGTGCGATGTAGATCTGCGCCGCTTTGGTCTTGTCCTTGGCGATAAAAGCGTTGGCTTCGTCCAGCGCCGCCACGAATGCCGCCGAGAGCTTCGGGTTGGCCTCGTAGAACTTCTTGCTGGTGTAGGTCATGTCCAGCGTGATGTTGCCGAGCACGTCGACGGTGTTGAACACGCGGTGCAGGCCGGGCGCTGCCGCCTCGGTGTACGAGAACGGCGGCGAGGCCATGTGGCTATTGATCTGGCTGCCGCCGGCCAGCATGACGGCGGTGGCGTCAGGGTGCGGCAGCGGCACGGTGATCGGGTCGAGCTTGTTGAATTGCTTGTCGCCGAAGGTCTTGGCGGCAGCCATTTGCAGCACCACGGCCGGCAGCGAGGTCTTGATGCCGGGAACGGCGATGCGGTCCTTGTCGGAGAAATCCGCCAGCGTTTTCACGTTGGGGTTGCGCGTCATCAGGTACATCGACGATGAGCTGAGCGACGACAGGCCGCGCACTTCCATCGCGCTGCCGCGGGTTTTGTCCCAGAGCGTGAGGAAGCCGGGCACGCCCAGCGAGGCGATGTCGAGCGCGCCGGAGAGCATGGCGTCGTTGATGACGTTGCCGCCGTCGAGCACGCGGTAGCTGACTTTCACGTCGCCCAGGCCGGCGGCCTTGGCCTGCTTCTCCAGCAGGTGTTCGCTGGCCATAACCATGATGGGCAGGTAGAGGATGCCGTAGCCGTGGGAGATGCGGACTTCGGTGGCTTCTGCATGGGCGGTGTTGATGGCGCCGGCCAGGAGCGATGTGGCTAGCGTGGCGGCGATTGTCAGGCGGAGGACGTTACGGCGGGGTTGGTGCATGTGTTGTCTCCTTGTTGTTGTCGATATGGTTGTTTGTTGGTGGTGCATCCCTTGTTTCATCCCCTGCCGGGGCTGACTCACTTTCTTTGGTCTTGCCCAAAGAAAGTAAGCAAAGAAATGCGCGCCCGAGATGGCGAAAGATTCCTTGAATTTATGTCGCAGGGAGGGAAGGGAGGCAAACTCGCTGCGCTCAGACAAGCCTCCCTTCTTTTTCCTCCCTGCAACAGAAATTCAAGGCGCCATCTAGGGCAGGGTACGGCCAAACCGTCTGGGGGCGCCCGTAAGCGCCTGGACGGTCCCGGTAGTCGCGCGGGCTCCCTTAGTTCTGCATGCCCCAGCGTTTAACGGTGCGGGCTTCCAGCGTGCGGAATACTAGGTTCTCTACCAGCAGGCCGATGATGATCACCGTCAGCAGGCCGGCGAACACTTCGGGAATCTGCAGCTGATTCTTGTTTTCGTAGATGTACCAGCCCAGGCCGCCCTGGCCGGAGCTGACGCCAAACACCAGTTCGACGCGATCAACGTGCGCCATGCGAAGGCCCAGCCGATCTTCAGGCCGGTGAGGATGGACGGGAACGCGGCCGGGATCAGGATCTTGGTCAGGTATCCCATGCCGGAGAGCCCGTAGTTGCGGCCCACCATGCGCAGCGTGTTCGATACCGACAGGAAACCGGCATGCGTGTTGAGCGACACCGCCCACACCACCGAATGCACGATCACGAAGATCAGGCTGCCGTTGCCCAGGCCGAACCACACCAGCGCGATCGGCAGCAGGGCGATGGCGGGCAGCGGGTTGAACATGGCGGTGAGCGTTTCCAGGAAGTCCTGCCCGAGCCGGTTGGTGATGCCGAGCACGACCAGCGCGCAGGACAACGCCAAGCCGAGCGCGTAGCCCGCCAGCAGCGTTTGCATCGACGTGCCGATGCGAGCGAACAGTGTGCCGCTCGCCAGCCCAGCCCACAGTGCCTGGACGGTGTCGGAGAACGTCGGCATCAGCAGCGGGTTGTCGAGCCAGCGCGCCCCGCCTTCCCAGACGAGTGCGAGCACGACGAGGATGACGAGCTTGCGCAGCCATGCCTGTTCGTACAGACGCTCGGCCATGGAAAGCGGTTTTTCGACCACGCCGATACGCTCGAACGCCACGGGCGTGCTGTAGACGGGCGCGCGGTTGCTGATGTCGGGGGTGGCCGGCATGGAAAGGGTTTCAGTCTGCATGGGTTTCCTCCACTGCGCGGGCGAACAGCATGTCGTGGATCTCGGCTTCGAGGGCCTTGAAGCGCTCCGGGTCATCATCGCCGCGCGCGAGGCTCGGCAGCTCTGCGCGGACTTGGCCCGGATGCGGCGACAGAATCAGGATGCGGCTGCCGCAGCGGATCGCCTCCGGAATCGAGTGCGTGACGAACAGCACGGTGAACCGCGTTTCGTCCCACAGCTGCAGCAACTCGTCCTGCATCTTGCGGCGCGTGAGCGCGTCGAGCGCGGCGAACGGCTCATCCATCAGCAGCACGTCGGGCTCCATGGCCATGCCGCGTGCAATGGCCACGCGTTGCTTCATCCCGCCTGACAGCATGTGCGGGTGATGGTCGGCAAACTTGGTGAGGTTGACCTTGTTGATGTAGTGCAGCGCGCGTTCTTCGGCTTCACGCGCGCCCAGCTTGCCCGTGGAGAGCAGCGGGAACAGCACGTTCTCTTTCACCGTCTTCCACGGCAGAAGCTGGTCGAACTCCTGGAACACCATCATGCGATCCGGCCCGGGCTTGGTTACGGGTTGGCCCTTCAGGCGGATCTCGCCCTCGGTGGGCGTGAGGTAGCCGCCGATGGCCTTGAGCAATGTCGATTTACCGCAGCCCGACGGCCCGAGCAGGATGTAGCGCTCCCCGGGTAGACCTGGAAGTCGACGCGGTAGGTGGCCGTCACCAGATGCTGGCGTGTCTTGTACTGCAGCGTGACGCCGCGCACGTCCAGCAGCGGCGGCGCGGTCGGTGAGTTGGCCTGCATGATGTTGTCTCCTGTGTGTGTTTTTGTCGGATTGGGTTGCGGCGTATGCGGCGCTACCGGATATCCACGTGGTACGGAAGTGCGCCGCCGCGCCGCGCGAGCGCCGCCATTCGAGCGGCACCCGGTCGTAGCCGCGCGCAACGCGTTCGATGACCATCACCGGATCGCCGGCCTGGATGCGCAACAGCCGCGCATACGTTGCGTTCACGGCCTCGGCGGTGAGCGTTTCCTCGGCGCTGGCAATGATCTGGCCGCAGTGCGATTCGTACAGCGGATACAGCAGGTCGCCAAACGCGTCGAGTTCCAGCGTGGCGAGCGGCGCAAAACGGTCGTAAGGCAACCAGATCTCTTCGGCCAGCATCGGCGCGCCATCCAGCAAGCGAAGCCGGGTGAGGCGAATGACCGGTGAGCCCGTTTCGATCTGCAGGCCCGAAGCCGGTGCAGACGGCGCATCGAGCACATCGCGTTTGAGGATGCGGCTCTCGGGAATGCGCCGTTCGCCGCTTTCGCTCTGGAAGCGGAAGAACCGGAACAAGGAGCTGGCAAAGCTGGCGCGCCGCACGAAGGTGCCACGGCCCTGGAAGCGTTCGAGCAGCCCTTCGGCCACCAACACGTCGACGGCTTTGCGGACCGTGCCGACTGCCACGTTGTACGTCTTGGCCAGCTCGGCTTCGGTCGGGATGGCGTCGCCCGGGCGCCAGTGCTGTTGGGCGATCTGCGCGGCCAGATCGTCGCGCAATTGCTGGTAGCGGGGCAGGCGGAGATCGGCGGGCATGAGGTATCGAAAGTGGTCAACTATTCATCTATATGATTTGTCATTGTAGGGAGATTGAGGGCGGTGGGCATTACAGGAAAACCCGCAGGGCCCGGTCTGCTCGACACGGGCCCGGTGGGTTTTGGTGGAACTGCTTGGGTTAAGGATTAACGCGTGGCGCGAACAGAAGCGGGCAGCGGCTCAGTCTGTTGTGCCTTCGGACGGCGCAGCAACCGCAGCGCATACCAGGCCAGCACAAGCGCACCGATGGCGAACACGATGTCACCCGGCACACGCAGCCAGACCAGCGTTTCCATCACCTTCGAGTGCACGACTTCCGGCGAGCGGGCGTACCACATGCCCTTGGTGACGCTGGCCCACGCCTGGTAGATACCGGCCGGCAGCAGCGACATGAACACCATCATGGCCAGGCCGATGTTCAGGCCCCAGAACGCGGGCTTGAGCAGGCGGTCGGCATGCAGGTTGCGCGCATACAGGCCGCGCAGGCAGAACAGCATCAGGCCGATACCGAGCATGCCGTACACCCCGAACAGTGCAGCGTGCCCGTGGGCGGCCGTCATGTTCAGACCTTGCACGTAGTACAGCGAAGCCGGCGGGTTGATGGCGAAGCCGAGCAGGCCGGCGCCGACGGTGTTCCAGAAGCCCACAGCCACGAAGCACAGCACGGGCCACTTGTAGGCATTGAGCCATGGCGTGCCTTGCGTGCGGCGATAGTTCTGCAGCGCTTCGAGCCCGATCAGCGTGAGCGGCACCACTTCCAGCGCAGAGAACACGGCACCCACCGAGATGATCGAGGTCGGTGTCCCCGTGAAGTACAGGTGGTGGAGCGTGCCCAGGATGCCGCCAAACAGGAACACGATCGTCTCGGCCACGATGGCGCGGTTGGCGCTGCTGGCGCGAATCAGGCCCAGGCGCGTGAAGATGAGCGCGATGACGGCGGTGGCGAACACTTCAAAGAAGCCTTCGACCCACAGGTGGACGAGCCACCAGCGCCAGTACTCGATCATCGAATAGTGCGTGTGTTGGCCCCACACCAGCGACGTCGAATAGAACCCGCCGATGCACGTGGCCGACAGGAACACCATGGCGATCAGCCCGCGCGATTCCGACGGTGTCTTCAGTGCCGGCCACAGCGCCCGGCCCAGCAGCACGACCCAGAACAGCAGGCCGACAAACAGCAAGATTTGCCACACGCGGCCCATGCTGGTGTATTCCAGCCCCTGGTTGCCGACCCAGAAGCCGAAGTCCGCACCGCGATGTTGCAGCGTGCCGAGCCAGCCGGTGGCGATGGAGCCCACCACGATAAAGATCAGCGCCCAGAACAGCAGATCAACGCCGAGCTTCTGGAACTTCGGTTCACGCCCCGACAGCAGCGGCGCAATGTACAGGCCCGTAGCGAGCCACGCCGTGGCAATCCACAGCACGCCGAGTTGCGTATGCACGGTGCGGCTGATCACGTACGGCAGCACCTGTGCCAGCGGAATCCCGAAGAACGATTCACCTTCCACCGCATAGTGCGCGGTGATGGCGCCCATGCCGATCTGTACCAGCATCAGGCCGATCACGGCAAAGAAGTACTTGCGCGTGGCCTTCATCGACGGTGTGGCGGCCACGTTGAGGAACGGATCGGCCGGCAGCGGCGCAGCCTCTTCTTCATGCTTGCTGCTGCCGTGCAGCCACAGCATGGCGGCAATACCGCCCAGCAGCAGCACGATGCTGACCATCGACCACATGGCGGCGCCGCCGGTCATGGTGTTGCCCACGAGCGGTTCATGCGGCCAGTTGCTCGTGTACGAGATGTCGGTCTCCCCGGGCGGTCCGCTGCGGCGGCCCACGATGTCCAGAAGAAGAATGCCGCCAGGGCTTCGCGGTCGGCCGCTTCCGGCAGCACGCCGGTGGCCATGGCGTATTGGTCGCGCAGCGTTGCCAGCGACGGATCGGTGCCGAACAGCGCCTGGAAGTGCTGTGCCACACCACGGATGGCCTCTGCGCGCTCACGCGATACGGTCAGGATGTCGTGATTGGCGTCGTACGTGTTGCGGCGCATTTCCTCCTTCACGCTGGCGTCGACGGCGGCCTGCTGCACGGTCGTCAGCGGCGCGTCGGTATCGAACTGCTGACGCGCGCGGATGGCTTGCAGCGCCGTGGCTTCCCGGTGCAGCCAGTCGGCAGACCAGTCAGGCGCAACGTAGCTGCCGTGGCCCCAGACGGTGCCAAGCTGCTGGCCCCGGCTGCCAGCCAGGCCTCTTGCCCGCGCTGGATTTGTTCGCCGGTAAAGAGCACCTCGCCCACAGACGTGACGACGGCATGCGGAATCGGCGGCGCAGCCAGATAGATCTGCCGGCCTAGATAGCCCAATGCCCCGAACGACAGGATGAAGATCAGGCCGAGCCACCGCCACAGCCTTTGGTTGTTTTTCATGACAAGGTTCCTTGCAGGATGCAATCGGAAATTCAGGCGCCACCACCGCAACCGCCGCAGCAGTGGCCGGCGCTGGCGGCAGACGCCACCTTGGTGATGGCAACGCGCCACGTGGCGGGGCCGCGCTCAAGGTAGTCCCAGGAAAACTGGCCCGGGCGCTCCACTTGAAACTGCGACTGCAGCGGGCGCGGATCGTGATCGTTGATCAGCTCCAGGCTCTGGCCGATGCCGAGTTCCCCGAAGGCGGAGAAGATCAGCGGATGGCGCTCGCGCGGCGCCAGCACGCGGAGGTCGAGCTGGATGGTGGAGGCGGACTGTGTCATGGGGATGCCCTCTGTGGGTGTCGCATCAAAAAGATGCATTAAGGATGCAACTATATTAGTGGCCGGAATCTCCGGCGTTATTGATGTACGTCAGATGCTTGTTTTATGGGTATCTTGATGCGGCGAATCGCGCCACGACTGGGGTTGCCCGCTATACGGCGTGGCGGATGTGCTGGTTTGGGCCGTTTTTCGTTTGCGCTGTATCAAAGCCCTACTGGCTGTCGGGGCCTAACGTGGAGCGGACGACACCAGACCGATACACGGGGAAAAAATGAGCCGTCTTCACACCGTCCGCAGCCTCATGCGCGCGGGCCTGATTTCTGTGGTGATGGGCGCACTGCTTGCGGGCACTGCGGCCCGCGCCGCCAGCGCCAAATTGCCGGGCGACTTCGGGCCGCCACGCGGCGAGCCGATCCACGCCGTCCTGACAAGTCCGCCGCTTGTGCCGCCGCCGGTCAACCGGAACTATCCGGCCAAGGTCATCGTGGAACTGGAAGTGGTCGAGAAGGAAATGCAGATCTCCGAAGGGGTCAGCTACACCTTCTGGACCTTCGGGGGCACCGTTCCCGGCAGCTTCATCCGCGTGCGCCAGGGCGACACGGTGGAGTTCCACCTCAAGAACCACCCGAGCAGCAAGATGCCGCACAACATCGACCTGCACGGCGTGACCGGGCCGGGCGGCGGCGCAGCATCGAGCTTCACCGCACCGGGCCATGAGTCGCAATTCACCTTCAAGGCGCTCAACGAGGGCATCTACGTCTACCACTGCGCCACCGCGCCCGTGGGCATGCATATCGCCAACGGCATGTACGGCCTGATCCTGGTCGAGCCGCCCGAAGGCTTGCCCAAGGTGGATCACGAGTACTACGTCATGCAGGGCGATTTCTACACGGCCGGCAAGTACCGCGAGAAGGGCCTGCAGCCGTTCGACATGGAAAAGGCCATTGATGAACGTCCGAGCTACGTGCTGTTCAACGGTGCGGAAGGTGCACTGACCGGTGACAAGGCGCTGCATGCCAAGGTGGGCGAAACGGTGCGCATCTTCGTGGGCAATGGCGGGCCGAACCTCGTCTCCAGCTTCCACGTGATTGGCGCCATCTTCGACCAGGTGCGCTACGAGGGCGGCACCAACGTGCAGAAGAACGTGCAGACCACGTTGATCCCGGCGGGCGGCGCGGCGGTTGTGAAGTTCACCGCGCGCGTGCCTGGCAGCTACGTGCTGGTCGACCACTCGATCTTCCGTGCCTTCAACAAGGGTGCGCTGGCCATCCTCAAGATCGATGGGCCGGAGAACAAGCTGGTCTATTCCGGCAAGGAGCTGGATTCTGTGTACCTGGGCGATCGCGCGGCTCCCAACATGAGCGCCGTCACCAAGGCAACCCAGGCATCCGTGAGCGGCACGCTGACCGTGCAGGATCAGGTGCAGGCTGGCCGCGCGCTGTTTGCGGGTACCTGCTCGGTGTGCCACCAGGGCAATGGCGCCGGGTTGCCTGGCGTGTTCCCGCCGCTGGCCAAGTCGGATTTCCTCGCGGCAGACCCGAAGCGTGCGATGAACATCGTGCTGCACGGCCTGAACGGCAAGATCAAGGTCAACGGGCAGGAATACGACTCTGTCATGCCGCCGATGACGCAGCTCAACGACGACGAGGTCGCCAACATCCTGACCTACGTGCTCAACAGCTGGGACAACCCCGGCGGCCGCGTGAGCGCAGACGAAGTCAAGAAGGTGCGTGCCCAGCCGGCGCCTGCCAAGGCCGCTGCCGAACATTGAGCGGACCCGCACGACCATGTCCCGCCTGACCTTGCACCTTGCTGCCATGTTGATGGCGCTGGCCAGTGCAACCGCACACGGGGCCACCTATGTGCGGGTGCCCGGCGGCGACTTCGACAGCGTGCTGCCCCAGAACGCACCGGGGCAGCCGCAGCGGGTGCGTATCGAGCCGTTTGAGCTGCGCTCCACGCCCGTCACCATCGGCGAATTCCAGACCTTCGTGCAACGCCACGAAGCCTGGCAGCGTGGCCGGGTGCCGCAAGTCTTTGCCGGCAAGGCCTACCTTGCCGACTGGGCCGATGCGACGCACGCCGATCCGCAAGCGTCGCCGCAAGCGCCGGTGACCGGCGTGAGCTGGTTTGCCGCCCGTGCCTATTGCGAAAGCGAAGGCGCGCGGCTGCCGACATGGCTCGAGTGGGAATCCGCCGCCGCGGCCGACGCCACGCGCGCTGACGCCCGCGACGACCCGCAATGGGCGCAACGCATTCTCGGCTGGTACGAACGGCCCGCGACGCGTGTGTTGCCGCCCGTTGGCGGCCCTGCGGATGTCCATGGCGTGCGCGACCTGCACGGCCTGATCTGGGAATGGGTCGACGATTTCAACGCACTGTTCATTGCCGGAGACAGCCGCACCCAGGGCGACCCCGACAAGCAGAAGTTCTGCGGCGCTGGTGCCATCAGCATCGTCCGCCGCGACAGTTACGCCGTGCTGATGCGCGTGGCGTTGCTGTCATCACTTGAAGGCGCCGATGCCACGGGAAGCCTTGGCTTTCGCTGCGCCCGATCCATCAATGGAGAACGTCCATGACGCTTCTTAAGCAACTTTGCCGTGCCTTCGTGGCATGTGTGCTGGCGGGTGCCGCTGCAGGCGCGCTTGCCGCCGGGCCCGTGGCTTCGGGCTCGCTGTATCAATCCGAAGTGGCGCTGACCGACCAGAACGGCCGCGTCTTCCACCTGGCCGACCTGCGCGGCCAGCCGGTGCTGGTGAGCATGTTCTATTCGTCGTGCCAAATGGTCTGCCCGATGATCTTCGAGACCATTCGCGCGACGCTGGCCAAGGGCGGCAAGCCCGCGCACGATGGTGTGCGTGTCCTGATGGTGACGGTCGATCCGGAGCGTGATTCCGTTGCGGCGCTCAAGAAGACCGCCGCCGCGCACAACGCAGACGAGCACTGGCAGGTCGCCCGTGCTGATGCGAGCGGCACGCGTGAGGTGGCGGCCTTGCTGGGCGTGCAATACCGCCGTCTGGCCGATGGCGATTTCAACCATTCGAGCACGATCCTGCTGCTGGACGCGGAAGGGCGCATCAATGCGCGCACCAACACGCTGGGCGCGGTCGATCCGAAACTGGTGGATGCCATGCGCAAGCTGGTGGCGGCGCAGCGTTGAGCGGCTAGGCGGCTAGGCGGCTGGCGCAGCGGCTCCCCGTTGGGGAAGCGGCAGGTGGAGAGGTACGATGCACCATCCCGTCCCTCCGGTTCACCTTCGCACCCGCCATGTCCCTCCGCGCCTTGAGAACGCTCGTTGCCATCGCCCGCCACCACACGTTTGCGCGTGCCGGCGAGGCCATCGGGCTCACGCAATCGGCCGTCAGCCTGCAGGTGAAATCGCTGGAGGAGGAGTTCAACGTCCGCCTGTTCGATCGCTCACGCCGCGAGCCCGCGCTGACAGAAGCCGGCCGCATCATGCTCGCCCAGGCCGAACAGATCCTCGCGCTGTATGACCGCATTCCCGACGCGCTGAGCGATGAGCGGGCGCTGGTTGGGCGGTTGCGCATCGGCGCCATCCAGACGGCCCTGTCGGGGCCGCTGCCCAATGCGCTGCTGGCTCTGCGGACGGCGCATCCAGGCCTGCGCGTGCACGTGGCCGCCGGCATGTCGGCCGAGCTTGCGCAACGCGTGGCCGATGGCGAGTTGGACGCCGCGATCACGACGCACCCAGTGCGGCCGCATCCGGCCGAGCTTGTGTGGACGACGCTGTATGAAGACCGCTTCTGGCTGCTCGCGCCGGCCCAATACGCCGAGCACGATGCGCGTGCGTTGCTGACTGAGCTGCCGTTCATCCGCTTCGATGCGCAGGCCTGGGCCGGCCGCATGATCGCTTCCGAACTGCGTCGCCTGGGCGTGCGGGTGCGTGAAGAAATGGTGCTCGACAACAAGGACACGATCGTGCGGATGGTGGCCAGCGGATTGGGGGCCGCTGTGGTGGCGCTTTCGATTCGGAGCTGACGCAATTGCCGCCCATTGCCCGCCTGCCATTCGGGCAACCGCAATTGCACCGCGCGGTGGTCCTGCTTGAACACCAATCGCGGGCTGCGCAGCGCTTTACCCAGGCATTGGCCGATGCCGTCGTCGCTTCTGCAATGAGAATTTCTCATTGATTGCCAGAGAAATAACAATTATTGCTGCTGTGACAGCGTGATAGCTTGGCGGTGTTCCCGTTTTTGCAGAGCACCCGCATGCTGTTCCGGAAGTGTCTTCGCTCGTCATCCACATTGCGGGCACGTTGCTCTGCAGGAGCACGGCCGTGACTGCTGCCATCCTGCTCGCGCTCGCGCCCGTTGCCCTTCTGGTGGCGCTCGGCCATTGGCTCAAGCGCTCCGCTTTCATCGCTGAAACCTTCTGGCCGCAGGCTGGGCGGCTCTGCTACTACGTGCTGCTGCCGTCGCTATTCATGCATGGGCTGGCCACGGCGCACATGCAGGCCTTGCCCGTGCTGCCGCTGGTGCTGACGTTGATGGGCGCGACATTGCTGGTGGCCGTCGCGCTGATGCTGGCCCGGCCCTGGATGCAGGTGGACGGGGCGGCCTTCACCTCGGTGTTCCAAGGGGCCGTGCGGTTCAACAACTACGTTGGCGTGTCGCTCGCCACGGGCCTCTTCGGCGCCAAGGGGATTGCGCTGGCCGCGGTATGCAACGCGGCGATCGTGCCGACCGTCAATTTGCTGTGCGTGCTCGTTTTTGCACGCTATGGGTCGGTGCGGCTCACCGGCCGTGCGCTGGTGCGTCAGATCGTGACGAACCCGCCGGTGGTCGCCTGCTCGCTCGGGATTGCCATGCAGCTGCTGGGGCTGCAGATGCCTGCGGCCATCGAGCCGGCGGTGCGGGCGCTCGGCCTGGCATCGATGCCGCTGGGGCTGTTGTGTGTGGGCGCTGCGCTGAACTTCAGCGGTGTGAGGTCGTGGGCGCAGCCGGTGCTCGTGTCGTCGGTCATCAAGTTTCTGGCCATGCCCGTGCTGACGCTGGCCCTTGGCCACGCGCTGGGCTTGACCGATGCAGCGTTGATCGTGGCGCTGCTGTTCCAGGCGCTGCCCACGGCGTCTTCGTCGTACATCATGGCGCGCCAGCTGGGCGGTGACGCGCCGCTCATGGCCGGCATCACCGCCGCGCAGACGGTGATGGCCGCGGCGGCCATGCCGGCCGTGATGACGTTGCTGGCGCTCACGCGCGGATTGCCCCAAGGGTTGCTCTCCGCGCTGTGAGCCAGAAGCGTCGGTCGCCTCGATACGCTACAGCTTCACCACATCCAGCATGGCTTGCACGAACGCCTTCGGTGCTTCCTGGGGCAGGTTGTGCCCGATGCCGCCGCCGATGTTCCGGTGCTGGTACTTGCCCGTGAACTTCTTCGCGTAAGCCGACGGCTCGGGGTGCGGTGCGCCGTTGGCGTCGCCTTCCATGGTGATGGTCGGCACGGTAATCGCGGGCCCCGCGGCCAGGCGTTGTTCCAGCGCGTCGTACTTTGCTTCACCCTGCGCCAGCCCCAGGCGCCAGCGGTAGTTGTGGATGACGATGTCGACGTGATCGGGGTTGTCGAAGGCGGCGGCGCTGCGGTCGTACGTGGCGTCGTCAAACTTCCACGTGGGCGAAGCGAGCTTCCAGATCAGGCGGTTGAATTCCTTGCAGTTGGCGGCGTAGCCTGCGCGCCGCGCTCCGTCGTGAAATAGAACTGGTACCACCACGCAAATTCCGCAGCCGGCGGCAGCGACGCGGTTCGCCTCCTGGCTGCCGATCAGGTAGCCGCTCACGAACACCAGCGTCTTGCAGCGTTCCGGCCACAGCGCCGCGATGATGTCTGCCGTGCGCGCCCCCAGTCGTATCCGCCAAAGTGCGCCTGCTTGATCTTCAACGCGTCCATGAACGCGATGATGTCGGCCGCCAGCGCAGCCTGCTGCCCGTTGCGCGGGGTGTCTGCTGAGCGGATGCGCGTCGTGCCATAGCCGCGCAGGTACGGCACCAGCACGCGATAGCCCGCCGCCGCCAGCGCCGGTGCCACCTCTGCATAGCTGTAGATGTCATAGGGCCAGCCATGCAGCAGGATCATCACGGGGCCGTTCTTGGGGCCTAGGTCTGCATAGCCGATGCTGAGCACGCCGGCGTCGATCTGTTGCAGCGCGCCGAACGGGTTGGCCTGCCCGCTCAGCAGCGTGCTTGCGCTGGAGGACGGTGCCGGTTGCGCATGCACAAGTTCGGCCAGCCCGAGATCCAGCACACCAATGCTGGCGATGGTGGTGCCCAGAAGGCGGCGACGGCGAAGGTTGACGGGGTTCGACATGGATGTTCTCTCTTTGAGGGGGAAGGGCGACAGGTTTAGTGAACGAGCGTGACCAGCGGCTCACCGGACTTCACGACATACGTGGCCAGTTCCGAGGCATTGCCGCTGCCGACGTTTCGCGCGGAGTGCGCAACGCCAGCCGGAATGAACAGCGAATCGCCGGCGTGCAGCGTCACGGGCGGCTGGCCATCCAGCCGGTATTCGATCGTGCCCTGCAGGACGTGGGCGATTTCCTCGCCAGGGTGGACATGCGCGGGGCAAACGCACGCTCATCAAAATCCACGCGCACTTGCAGGGTCTCGCGGCCGGGCACGCTCAGGTCGTGATGGACGAGGTCGGTCCGATGCACGCCTGCAGCTTGCGCAAATGCGCTGTGCGCACCCAGCGCGCTTGCGAGGACGAGCAAGGTTGCGGTCAATCGTTTCGGTTGCATGAGGGCTCCAGTGATCAAGGATGGATGACGAGGCGGGGTCTTGCTCCCCTCGTTTCCAGCATTGGGCGCCCGCGATGTATCCGGTCGGTTTCACGATGCCGCCGATTTGTATTGCTTTGTAGCAACGGGCATCGATAGACGGGGTTTTGTATGCGTTTGTATCCGGTGCCGGCTCCGGTACACGTCCAGACAAAACGGGCAGCACATCGCTACGTGGCGGATACGTCGGGCGACTTAAATGCATTCCGTGGCCACGACGCCGGACTAACGCAAAGCACCGGCAGGCCGCACTCCTAACCCAACCGTTCAAAAGGAAAACGATCATGACCCGCAATCTCGCCAAGACCCTTGCTGTTGTTGCTCTCGCTGTGGCCGCTGCCGGCGCGCAAGCCGCTTCATCCGTCGGCGCACGCGACCCGTACACCGAAGGCGCCCGCGCCGTGCAGAGCGCGGTGGATGCCTACACCGAGGGCGCGCGTTCGTCCGACGTCTATACGGACGGTGCGCGCTCCACCGACATCTACACCGACGGTGCCCGCAGCGCGAACCCGTACTACGACGGCGCGCACGCCTGACGCGGCGGCACCACGCATCCCCATCCCACTGAGAACCGAACAGACAACAAGGACCCGACATGTTCAACCGCAAAGCCGTCTCCATCGCAGTGCTGGCACTTGGCATGGCCGCCAGTGCGCCCCTGTTGGCCGCCACGGCAGCCGACGCCGATCAACCTTCCGTCGTGATCGTGCACGGCGCCTTTGCCGATGGATCCGACTGGGCCAAGGTGATCCCGCTGCTGCAGGCCAAGGGCGTGAAGGTGCAGGCGGTGCAGAACGGTCTGAACTCGCTGGCCGACGACGTGGCCGCCACGCGCCGCGCCATCGGCAACCAGCCGGGCAAGGTCATGCTGGTGGGGCACTCGTGGGGCGGCACGGTCATCACCGAAGCCGGCGCGGACAGCAAGGTTGCCGGCCTCGTGTATGTGGCGGCGTTTGCGCCGGACGCTGGCCAGTCGACGGAAGAGGTGGGCAAGGACTACGCGCCCGCGCCGGGCATCGGCAAGCTCGTCGCTGACGCCAACGGCTATCTGTCACTGCCCGCTGCGGCGCTGGCGAGCGACTTTGCGCAGGATGTGCCCGCCGCGCAGGCACGCGTGATGGCCGCGACGCAAGGTCCCATCAAGGCCACGGCATTTGGGGAGCGCACCACGGTGGCGGCATGGCACAGCAAGCCGTCGTGGTTCATCGTCAGCGCGCACGACCGCATGATCCAGCCGGATCTGGAACGCGCCATGGCCAGGAAGATTGGCGCCAAGGTGACGACACTGCCGACGAGCCACGTGCCGCAGCAGTCGCGGCCGCAGGATGTGGCAAAGGTGATTCTCGACGCGGTGCACGCGGTCGAGGCGCGCAACTGAGGCTGCGCGTGTTGCCCGCGCGTTAGTTCGGGCGTTGGCCCATGGCGCGCAGGAAGGTCTGCTGCGCGGTCAGCAACTCGCGGTAGGTGAGTGCGCGGTAGTCGAGCGCATGGGCGCGCGCCACCTCGGCCACACGCGCTGCCAGCGCCGGATAGTGCCGGTGGCTATACGTCGGGAAAAGGTGATGCGTCAGGTGCCAGTTCAAGCCGCCAAGCCAGTAGCCGATCCACGCCGGTTGCGGTTGCCAGTCGCACGCGGTGTGGAATGCATGCTCGTGCCACGTGTGCGGCAGCTGGCCCGATTCGGGTGGCAGATAGAACGTCACGTCTGCCCAATGTGTGCCCAGGATCAACGCGACCAGCACGCATGACGCCAGCATCTGCCCTGCGAAGTAGCTGAACACCACCCAGCCCCAGCCGAGGCCGAGCCGATGTGCCACCCACGCGGGCACCGCTACCGCAATGAGCAAGTGCAACGCCTTCGCCAGCAGGAACGTCGCCCAGCCGCGCAGGCCGGGCAACACGCGATCCGCCGCCAGCGGCGTGAGGCCAAGGCGATCCGACCAGTCGTAGATCCAGTTGATGTACGGCAGCGACAGTGCGGCAATCAGTGGCCAGTAGCGGTGCTGATAGCGAAACTGCGGATACCACGGCTGAAAGGGCGTCTGCCGCAGGAAGCGGTTTGCAGCGGTGTCGAGGTCGTAGTGCTCCACGTTGGCATGCGCATGGTGATAGTGCACGTGGCGCACCGTCCAGTAGGCCGGTTCGACGCCGAGCGGGATGGCGGTCACACGCGTCATGAGGCGGTCCAGCCATGCCCAGGGGAGAGCGCCCGATGCGCGCCGTCGTGCAGCACGTTCATGGCCAGCAGCATCGCGATGAACGGAAAGGCCATGTAGGCGAGCACGAATGTCGTCGCACCCGTGGCCGTCATCATGACGCCATACAGCAGCGCGGATACCACAACGAGCAGGGTGCCCTTGGCAATGAACTGCACATCGGCAAAGCGATGGTCGCCGTGCGCCTGCAGGTGGTCGTGCGCGGTACGGCGCAAATCCTCGGCCAGCGACGAGGAGCGCGGTGAAGCGTAGCGGAGCTTAGCGAGATTCGGCATGCGGCGACGAAGAGAGCGGCGATTCGGTCCGCAGCGCGTGCCACAGTCCGCAAGCAAGACCATGCAACCCGAGCGCAACGGCCAACGTGTCGGACATTGCATCGCCCGCGCCGCATATGCCGATCATCAGCACGGGCAGCGCAAGCGCCAGCAACGGCCAAAGCCAGCGTCCCCAGCCGCGCCCATCCGACAAACCGCCCAGCGCCAGCGTGAGCAGCAGGATGAGCGCGAACCAGGCCGCTTGCCAGTGCCCGGGCCACAGGCCGTCGGTGCGCACATAGTCGATCACCACGCCAAACAGCAGCACACCGCCGGTGGCGATCCAGCCGGCGGGCGTGGTGCGCGTATCGCGTTGCAAATGCGGCGTGCGCAGCCCAGCCACTGCAATGCCGGCACCACGTTGGCCCAGAACGGGTTGTCGCTGTGGGTGGGCTTGTGCACGCCGTAGCGGATCGGCACGTCGGCCAGCGCGCGCTGATAGGTGCCGAACAGCTTGTCCCACAGCAGCAGCGTGCCGCCGAAGTTGCGATCGATGTATTCCGGGTTGCAGCCATGATGCACGCGGTGGTTGGCAGGCGTGACCATGAAGCGGTCGAGCACGCCCGAGCGGCCGACCAGTCCGCAGTGGTTGTAGAACTGCACCGAGTAATGCAGGCCTGACACCGCCACGAACATTTCCGGCGTGACCCCCAACAGCGCCAGCGGCACGAAGAACGGCAGCGATGTGAGCGACGACAGCCAAGCGTTGCGCACGCCCAGCGACAGGTTGAAATGCTCGCCTTCGTGATGCACGGCATGGATCGCCCACAGAAAGCCCAGCTTGTGGTGCATGCGGTGCAGCCAGTAGAAACCGAGATCCCACGCGACAAACGCGAAGGCCCAGCCCGCAACCGGGTGCCAGCCATCTACCCAATGCAAGCTGGCATGGGCATATAGCCACGTGAAGCCCGCGACTTCCACGCCGCGGCACAGCCACATCAGCACGTGGCCGGAGTTGAGGTTGAGGATGACGTCGCGCCACGGCAGCGGTTGGCCGCGCCACCACTTGAGCGCAGCCAGTTCCAGCAGCACGCAGCCGAGCATCAATGCAAGCGGCAAGGCGAAGGCATTCATGTGGACACCGGTTCGATGGAGAGCGTTGACGCGCGCCGCGCCAACCATAGACGGACAGCCGCGCCGCACAGCACGCCCACGGCCACGCCTGCCGACAGGTCAAGTGCGACGTGCCGGCGCGTCTGGATCGTGGCGTACAGGATGCCGAGCCCCAGGCTGCGGCGAGCGCTGTGCGCATCGGCCTGCGCGAATCCGCCAGCGCCCATACCGAGAGCAGCGTAAGCGCCCCATGCAGCGAGGGCAGGCAGTTCTGGCTCGAATCCATGGCGATCAGCATGCGTTGCACGCTGCCGGGCAACGATGCATCCGCCAACGGCGGGTAGTGCAGCGTGGTCGGCCACAGCATGAACACCGCACCGCTCACGAGCGCGCTCATCTGCATGGCGCGTTCCAGCCAAGGCAGGCGCGACATGTCGGCCCGCAGATACGCCAGCGGAATCAGCACGAAGAACGACAGGTACAGCCAGATGCCCGACGTGCTGAACGGAATGGCGCGGTCCAGTGCAGTCTCGGGCACGATCGTGCCAACGCCTTGCAGCGCTCCGCAGAGACCATAGACGAGGCCCACCGAACACCAGCCCAAGGCCATATGGCGCAGGCGCGTGGCAAGCGGGCTCATCGTGCCGCTCCCGGCGCCGCGAGCCGGACGATGCGGCGGCGCTTGGTGGTGAAATCGGTGGCGATGCGCTCGGGTGTGGCGTGCCACGTCACGCGCGATGCATCGACGCCCTGGCAGGCGAAGACATCGGCCAGGTGCGCCCGGCACGCGCGCGCAATGTCGGCGTCGGCCGGGTGAATGGACAACGCCAGCGTGTTCGCATCGGTCTGCACCAGGCGGTAATCCGCATGCAGCGGCAGCGCCTGTGCCAGCGCCCGCGAACACGTCGGCAAACAGCGTGACAGTGCCGCCGCCCAGCGCGGGCAGGACGAGCGTATCGTCGCAGCGGCCTTCGATGCGCTCGATGGCCATCGCCGGGTTGCCGCAGGGGCAAGCGCCCAGCGCCGGGTCGCGGCGGATGAGGATGTCATCCAGCCGGTAGCGCACGATGGGCTGCGTACTGCGCGTGAAATCGGTAATGACGGGGACGAAGCGGTGCGCGTCCAGCCATTGCGGCTCGATGTGCACGTGCGCCTCGTTCAAGTGCAGCGTGCCGTGCGCGCAGGTCGCGCCCAGAAAGCCTTCGGTGGCCTGGTAGACCTCGCCGACGTTGCCAAAAGCCTGTGCAAGCAGTGCGCGGTCCATCGGCTCCAGCACTTCGGCGCCGGACAACACCTGCACGGGCGCGATGCCGAGCCGGCCGGCAAGCTTCTCCATGGCAAGCGCACGCAGCACCTGCGCCGGCCCCACGATGATGGTCGGCTGCAATGCTTCCAGCGGCGCGCGGTGCGATTCGAACGGCGCAAACAGATCAAAGAATGAAAACGTCAGCCACGGGTTGCGCACGGCCGTGTACAGATTGCTGTTGGCGCGCAGGAACAGGGCGACGCGCTCGCCGTGCAACAGCCCGCGCGGCAGCAGCTTGGCGAGCAGGATGCCGGCCCACTGCGCGCGCTCGGTCGGGCTTACAACGAATACGCCGCGTCCGCCGGAGGTGCCAGATGACAAGCCCACCGAATACGCCCCGACCGTCGGCCGGAAATCGCGTGACTGCTCGGCCTGTTGCGCGCAGGCCAGCACGTCGTGCAGGCGCAGGCCGGCGGTGTTCATGGCGTCGAAATTGGCCATCATCGTGGCCTTGTCCATCAACGGCCATTCGTGCATCGGCTTCGATGCGAACGGGCGGAAATACGGGCTGCGAGTCAGCACGCGTTGCGTGAAGCGCGAGATCTGCCGCTGCTGGTGCGCTTCCAGCGCGGCGCGATCAGGCAGCCGCAGCCGGCGCGTTTGCCAGTACGACCACAGCAGGCGGTGCAACGCCGTCACAACGCCCCCTCGTGTGTGAGCAGGATGCGCACGTGGCCGCCCGCATCGAGCGCGTGCAGCTTGCGCAGCGTGTCGAAGTAGGCATGGCGGTCTTCCATGATCGAATACGCCAATACCGATGGCCCGCGCAGTTCGCGATAGCTCAGCGGCGACCAGGCGGCGTCGGCGGCCAGCAGCACCCAGCCTTCCTGCGTGCGCACGAACGCGCCGAGGTGTCCGGCGGCGTGGCCGGGCAGCGGCACGAGCAGCACGTCGCCGTTGCTGTCGGGCACGGCCCAGGCGGATGTGAATGGCGCCAACTCCGGCGGCAGCGCGACTTGCTCGAACTGTTCGACAAAGCGCGTGCGCGTTTCAAAATCTTCGGGAATCAGCCCGGGCACGAAAGCGCGCCGCAACGCGGAAACACCGCGCAGCGCGCGCAGGTGCATCCATCCTTCGCCGGAGCAGATGACCGGCACGCCCGGAAAGTCGCGCAGGCCGGCAACGTGGTCCCCGTGGAAATGCGAGACGATCAATCCGTCCAGATCAGCTGGGCGCACGCCCTGTTGCGCGAGCTGCGCCGCCATGGATTCCGACGCATCAAAATACACCGGAGTGACCTTGCGGTAGATCGCAAACAAGCCGCTGCGCGTGTGGTCATGAAAATGCGAGGCATAGCCCGTGTCCCACAGCCAGCGCCGCCCGGCGGCTTCGATCAGCCAGGCGCGTGCGGGAAACGCGCAGGTGCGCAGGCCCGCGCCGCGCAGCGCCACACGCGGTATGCGTGCAGTACCCGCTTCAAAAACGGACAACGTTGCCATGTTCACGTAACCAGTGAGCCGTGCGGCGGATGCCTTCGGCCATGTCGATGGGCGGCACGTAGCCGAGTTCGATGCGCGCGCGGTCGTTGGCGAGCGTCATGTCGTAGTGCAGCGCGGCGGCACTGTAGCGCGTGAGCAGCGGCTCGCGACGCGTGACGGCGCTGCCGGCTTCCATGGCGCGTGCGGCCAATGCCATCGCGGGATACGGCACTGCGCGAACGCGATAACGCAGGCCGAGCTGCTGCGCCAGCAGTTGATCGAGCAGATCGCGCAGCGTGGCCGGCGCATGGTTGGTGATGTTGTAAGCGGCGCCGGAAGGCACGCTCGCCCTGGTGGCGCACTGCATGGCGTGCACCACGTTTTCCAGATACGTCAGGTCCATGCGCGCCGCGCCGCCACGGGGCAGGGGCAGCACGCCGCCGCGCAGCTCCAGCAAGTGCAGGATGCGCGGCAGTACCACGCGATCATGCGGGCCGAACAGCCCGCGCGGCCGCAGGATGACAAAGTGCGTGCGGTGCTGCGTGGCGACCTGCTGCTGGATGGCCGCCTCTGCCAGCATCTTCGTCGCCGCGTAATGATTGGCGAAGCGCGCAGGACGATAGTTCTCGGGCAGATCGGCGTGATGCTGGTAGTCGAAATAGATCGACGGCGTGGAGATATGCACGAAGCGGCGGACGCCATGCTTGACGGCACCTTCGGCAAGCGCCGCCGTGGCGCGCACATTGGCCGCGTAGAAGTCCGCATACGCGCCCCAGGGCGATGACAGCGCCGCGCAATGCCAGACCGTGTCGACACCGTCGAGCAGCGCATCCAGCGTGGCCGCTGTCGGCTGTGCCAGGTCGGCCGGCACATAGTCTGCGCCACGGGCGGCAAAGGCGTCGCGTTGCGTGGCATCGCGCCCCGTCGCGCGCACGCGGGCGCCTTGCGCGAGCAGTGCGTCGACCGCGTTGCGGCCGAGCCCACCGGTGGCGCCCGTCACCAGCGTCGTCATAGCGTCAGCACCATGCCGCCGAGCGTCAGGCCGGCCGCCGTGCCGACCAGCAGAACCGGTTTGCCGGGCTCGATGCGTTGGGTCGTCACGGCTTCATGCAGCGCGGTGGGAATCGACGCGGCTACCTGGTTGCCGTGCTGCGCGTAGATATCGACCACGCTGGCTTCCGGCACGCCCAACCGCTTGCGCAGATGCTGCATCCCCAGGTGGCTCGCCTGGTGCGGCACGACGACATGCATGTCGCTCAGCGTGTATTGGCTGCCGGTGAACAGCCGATCGAGGAAACCGTCCATCAGTTGCGAGGCGAGCTTGAATACGCGCTTGCCGTCCATGTGGAACAGGTAATCGGTCGGTTGCGCGCCGGTGCGCAGGTTGCGGCGCGTGCCGCCCGCGCGGATTTCGCAATAGGTTTTGCCGGCGGGGTAGGTCTCCATGCGGTAGGCGTGGATGCCCGCGCCGGATATCGACGGTGCCGCTTCAACGATGACCGCCGCTGCCCCGTCGCCAAAGATCAATGCGGTCTCGGCGTCGTCCCAATCGATGCCGCGCGAGGCGAGGTCGGACGCCACCACGGCGATGCGCTTGTACGCTCCCGTGGTCAGGAGGCTGCTTGCCACATGCAGCGCCGTGAGAAAGCTCAGGCAACTGGCGTTGACGTCAAACGCGGGCGTGCCGGCTGGCAGCCCGGCGGGCTCCAGGACGCGCGCGGCCGTGTTGGGCAGCGCCTGTTCCTGCACGCCCGAGGCGGAGATCAACAGGTCGATGGACGCGGCCGGAACATCGGCGCGGCGCAGTGCATCGCGCACGGCGGCGCCGGCGAGTTCCGACTGATGCTCGGTCAGCGTGGCATGGTGGCGGACGTCGATGCCGGACTTCTTGCGCACGTACCCAGCCCGATGGCCGAGGCGGGCATCCAGTTCAGCGGACGTGACTTGTTGCTCCGGCAGCGCCTTGCCGGTGGAAAGCAGATGAATCGGCAGCATAGATGCAGGCACGCACATGGTGCGATGCCCTGTTCCCTCTTCCGGCTGCGGGCGGCGCGGGGCGCATGCCGCAGCGTAATGATCTTGTCTTGTTGTGCCGCGATTCTAGCGGGTGCGGCTTGCTCTGCCGGATGAAGATTCGTTAATAAAAGCGGCGTCTTCAGGCGCCGTAGCTGCGCAGCCGATCGAGGTCGACGACCGTCACGCCGCCGTATTCGAGCCGCACCACGCCGTCCTTCTCCAGGGCCTTGAGCGACTGGTTGGCCACCTGCCGCGTCATGCCGGAAAGCAGGCCGAGTTCTTCCTGCGTGATCTCCAGGTGGTCGCCCGCGCCCGGGTAGAGCACCGGGTTGAACAGCGATGCAATGCAACGCGCCAGGCGCGGCGTGACATCGAGCAGCCGGTCGTATTCCAGCAGCGCCATGAAGTGCCCGAGCCGCTCGTTGAGCTGCTTCACCAGGAAGCGGTTGAACGCGACGCTGTTTTCAACGAGCCACATGAAGGTGGTGCGGTCCATGAGGGCCATGCGCGTGTCGCGCAGCGCAACGATGTCGTAGCGGCGCGGCTCGTTCTTGAGCACCGTGCCTTCGCCAAACCAGCCGCCGGCCGGCACGCCCGTCGACGTGACGCTGCGCCCTTCGGGCGACACCGTGCCGATCTTGATGAGGCCCGTCACCACGCCCGTCCAGCTCTCCAGCAACGTGTTTTTCGGGCAAATGCAGGCGCCCCGCGCGTAGGTTTTCTCAACGATGCCGGCACAGGCGCGGTCGGCTTCTTCCGCGGGCAGATCGATGGACCACGCCGCGATATGCGCCAGCCGTGCGCGGCTGATGCCGGGGCGCGAGCTGGTGTCGTGCTCAGCCACGTTGAATGCCCACCGGCAGCGTGCTCACGCGCTGCGCTTCGGGCGTGGAGAGCCAGCCAGCGCGCAGGCTCTGCAGGAACATGTCGGTCGCGTCTTCTCCCCAGAACAGCTCGCCGTCGTGCACCAGCGTGGGCACCCCGAACACGCCGAGCGCGATGGCCGCATCGGTGTGCGCACGCAGCACGTCTTTCACGGCCGGTTGTTCGACAGCGGTGACGCCTTCTGCAAAGCCGGCCGCCTCGCACAGCGCGGCAAAGCCCTCGGGCGACGCCACATCGTTGCCGTCGCGCCAGATATGCCGGAACACCGCCCGGACGGCGTCGAGCGAGCCGCCCATCGCAATCGTCAGCCGCAATGCCTTGATCGGGTTGAACGGGTGCGCGGGCGGCATGCGAAACGGAATGCCGAGCTGCTGCGCGCGAAACAGCGCATGCCGATACGTGAACACGCGTTTGGAGGTGATCTCCGCCGGGCCCTTCTGCCCCCAGTGATGGAGGATCGCACCCAGCACCAGTGGGCGCGGGCGGATGACGATGTCGTTCGCCTGCTGCAGCGCATCGAACTGTTCGAGCTGCAGATAGGCAAACGGCGAGATGACATCGAAGAACCAATCGACGGTGGTGGGCATGGCGTCTCCTCAGGCGGCGCGCATCTGCAGCAGCGGCGCCAGCGTGAAGGGCGCTGCCGTCATGGCGCGAATGTCGTCGAGTGTCGCATGCGAGAGGATTTCACGCAGCACCAGCCCCGCGTCGGTCACGTCGAACACGGCGTGCTCGGTGACGATGACCTTCACGCATCCCCGGCCCGTGAGCGGCAGCGTGCAGCGCGGCAGGATCTTGGAGTTGCCGTGTTTGTCGGTATGCGCCAGCGCGGCAATCACCTTGCGCGTGCCGTAGCAGAGGTCCATCGCCCCGCCGATGCCGGGCCACCATTTGCCGTTGCGATCGCACGCCCAGTTGGCGAGGTTGCCCAGCGCATCCACCTGTAACGCGCCGAGGATCGTCACGTCGATGTAGCCGTTGCGCATTGCACCGAGCGACGTGGCGAGGTCCATGAGGGCCGCGCCCGGCATCAGCGTGATGGGCTCGCAGCCGGCGTTGGTGAAGTCGCTGTCGATGGCGTCCAGCGGCGGGCGTCCGCCAAAGCCGAAGGCGCCGTTTTCGGTATGGAAGATGACGCCGGCATTGGCGTCCAGGTAGTTGGCCGTGAGCGTGGGGATTCCCAAGCCAAGGTTGACGACTTCGCCGGCGCGCAGTTCCAGCGCGCAGCGGGCGGCAATGCGTTGCTTGGGCGTTTCGGGCAGGGCTTGCATGGCGGTCTCCTTGTTGTGGGTCTGACGATCACGCTTCGGCGGCGGGCAGGCGGCCGAGCTTCGTCCAGTGGTGCCTGTACAGCGCGTGCTGGTCGTCCAGCGACAGCCCTTGCACCACCGCATTGACGAACACGCCCGGGCAGCCGACGCGCTCGGGCGGAATCGTGCCCACTTCGACGATCTCGTTCACCTCGACGATGGTGTAGTCGCCGGCCATGGCGATGTCGCGCTGGTTCTGCAGTGCCGTGCCGCGAAACTCCACGTTGCCGAAGGTATCGGCGCGCCAGCCCTTGATGATCGACACGTCGGCGCGCAGGGGCGGCTCGACGAAGCAGGTCGTGCCATCGACGGTGAGGGTCTGCTTGGGGGCGCCGCGCTTGGGAAACATCGGGCTGGTCGAGGATGCCCACGCCCACCGGCACGAGGGCGCCGCCCAGGCCCAGCGCACCCGCGCGCACTTTTTCCGCCCAGGTGCCCATGGGAAAGAACTCGGCCACGCGCACGGAGTCGGTCAGGTAAGCCTGCGTCGACTCATCGGTCGTGCCGACGTGCGTCCCGATGAACTCGGCCAGTTGGCCCGAGCTGAACAGCCGGGTTTTGAGAAAGCCGCCGCGCAGCCCCGGCGTGTTGGTGATGAGCGTGAGCTGGTCGATGCCGCTGGCGAGCAGCGCCTCGATGCAGCAGGCCGGCTCGCCGGCGCCCACGAATTCGCCCAGCATCAGGCGGCTGCCGCTGCGGACGTGGGCGATGGCCTCGTCCACGGGAAGGACTTTGTTGGCGTAGCGCATGGGTTGTCTCCTGAGGGTCGCCCTCGCCGTCCTGGGCGAGCGGTCTGCGGCGCAGTGTAGGAGCGGTGTTTTTGCCGCGATGTCTTCTGCATGACATTTGCTTCGTAAGGTTTCGCAAAGGGCAATCCTTATAGTTGTGACGCACCAAGAACAAATCCGCGCCGCAGTTGTCGCACCAGGGCCGATCGGCCCTTTCCCAGCATTTCCGCTCCTCCTGTCTCTGAACCCGCCCCATTTCCATTCCAGGACCGCATGCACGTAGACACCCCGCTCATCTCCACCATCATCGGCGGCATCGTGCTGGCCTTCATCTTCGGCACCATCGCGCAGCGCCTGCGGCTGCCGCCATTGGTGGGCTACCTGATGGCGGGTGTGGTGGCCGGACCGTTCACGCCCGGTTTCGTGGCCGACCAAAGCCTCGCGCCGCAGCTGGCCGAGCTGGGCGTGATCCTCCTGATGTTCGGCGTGGGGCTGCACTTCTCGATGAAGGAGCTGCTGGCGGTGAAGGCCATCGCCATTCCGGGCGCCATCGGCCAGATTGCGCTGGCCACGCTCATGGGCATGGGGCTGGCGTGGCTGCTCGGGTGGGATTGGGGGCCGGGGCTGGTATTCGGCCTGGCGCTCTCGGTGGCGAGCACGGTGGTGCTGCTCAAGGCGCTGGAAGATCGCGGTATCGACAACTCGCACGAAGGCCACATCGCCGTCGGCTGGTTGATCGTGGAAGACTTGGTGATGGTGGTGACGCTCGTGCTGCTGCCTGCCTTGGCGGGTGCGCTGGGCGGCGCCGGCAGCACGGCGGTCAGCGCGTGGGACATCGTCAAGGTGCTTGCGGTCACGCTCTCCAAGGTGGTGGCGTTTGCCGCGCTGATGCTGGTGGTGGGCCGCCGCGTGATCCCGTGGATGCTCGAGCGCATCGTCATGACGGGCAGCCGCGAGCTGTTCCGCCTGGGCGTGCTCGCCACGGCGCTGGGTGTCGCCTATGGCGCCACGGTGCTGTTTGGCGTGTCGTTCGCGCTCGGCGCGTTCTTTGCGGGCATGGTGCTGGCCGAGTCCGAATTCAGCCAGCGCGCGGCGGAAGAATCGCTGCCGCTGCGCGACGCATTGCGGTGCTGTTTTTCGTGTCGGTGGGCATGCTGTTCGATCCGAGGGTGTTGATCGAAGACCCCTGGGCGGTGCTGGGCACGGTGCTGATCGTGGTGGTGGGCAAGTCGCTGGCGGCGTTTGCGGTGGTGCGCGCGTTTGGCCACGGCAACCGCACGGCGCTCACGATTTCCGCCAGCCTCGCGCAGATCGGCGAGTTTTCGTTCATCCTGATTGGGCTCGGGATCAGTCTGCAAATCCTGCCCGACCGTGCGCGGGGGCTGCTGTTGTCGGCAGCGATTCTGTCGATTCTGCTGAACCCGCTGATGTTTGCCCTGATCAACCGCCTCAAGCGGGAGGTGGCCCCCGAACCGGCGACGGCGGATTGAGCGTCAGCGCCATCCCGAACTGTTTTGCACGCAAGGAGCATTCATGAGCAATCTGACTATCGGAGTGATCGTCGGCAGCCTGCGCAAGGCGTCGTTCAACCGCCAGCTGGCGCAAGCGCTGGCAGGCTTGCTGCCGTCGGGGGCGACCGCGCAGTTCATCGAAATTGGCGAGCTGCCGCTCTACAACCAGGACCTCGACGCGAGCCTGCCCGAGCCGGTACAGCGCTTCAAGGCGGCGGTGGCGGGCGTGGATGCGCTGTTATTCGTGACGCCGGAATACAACCGCGGCATACCGGGCGTACTGAAGAATGCGATTGACTGGGGTCTCGGCCGTACGGCCAGAGCGTGTGGGGCGGTAAACCGGCCGGCATTGCGGGGGCTTCGCCGGGCGCAATCGGCACGGCGTTGTCGCAGGCGCAATTGCGTAATGTGCTCGCGGCGGTCGGCGTGAAGGTCTTGCCCTTGCCGGAGGTGTTCTTCCACTTTGCGGGGGAGCCCTTTGATGCCCAGGGCGGGGTGACGGATGCGCGGACGCGCCAGTTCTTGCAGGGTTTGTCGACCGATTCGTCGAGTGGGCGGGTCAGAAGCCAGCCTGACGAATCGATCAACCGGGGTGTTCAGGGCCGGGCGGGGAAGGGTTCCCGCTCGGCCGTTTTGCCTTTAGGGCAGGGGCGTTAAGCCAGGAAAGCGGCGGCGCTGATGAGCCAGCCGGCTGCCACGCAGCTCGCAATCCAGGCGGCCATGACGGCGCCAATATCCAACCATTTCATCATTGTTCTCCTTACAACACTTGCATTGCTTGTTCAGGCAATCGATGTCTGAACAACTGTCACGAAGTGTAGGTGTTGCAATGCGGAAGAACAATACGGCGCCGGGTGAACAGACTGTTCCAAGAGTAACAACAGATTTCAGCCCTTGCGTGGACGGGCCTGCGCTTGGGAACCGGGGCTGTTAGGCGTGGGACGCTTGTTGTTGCGTTGCAACAATCAGGGCGAAGGCGCGGTGGCTATTTCGTGCGGAAGGTGGCGGCAACCATGTCGGCAAAGCGCGCTTCTTCGGCAAATTCGGCTGGTTCGCTGTGCCCCGCGGTGCCGAATATGCGCAGCAGATAGACGGCGCCATTGCCAAAGAATGCATACCCCCGAACGACGACTGTCCGGGCCGCCGACGTGTTCCATTCGCCTTCCCAGTAAATGACCCGGCGCCCGCCGACGACCTGCTGCGTCGGAGCCCGGCCACGCACGAGGCGGGAGGCCCAGGCCGGGCGATCGCCATGCACGCGCGACTCCATGTGCGTGAGCAGGATCGCCAGATCCCGCGGGCGCAACGTCTCCAGGTAATCAGGCGTGCCTTTGTCGAAATCCGATTTACGCACCGTGACCAGCGCGAAGCTCTCCGGCGCGACCGTTTGCTGCGCAAACACCAGACGTGATGGACCGAAAGGCGAGTTGATGGTCGCCGCAACCGACGGGATGGGTGTGTCGCCGTTCAGCCGCAATGGGCCCCACGTGCGCGGCACGGCGATGCTCGCACCGGCGTCGATGCGCTGCGTGACGGGGTAGGCGAATTTCGGCGCCCCACGCTGGGCTGCCGGGTGCCATGCCGGCGAGGGCCATCCATGCGGCCGCGCAGGCGTAACGGACGTGGCGGCCCCCGCGGCGATACCACTCTGTAATGAACGGCGCCACTCGCGGGCTCCTGGCAGAAAAGATGGCGGACGATTCCGAGGGCGCGTGCATACCCCTGCACAGCAATGCCTATGCCCGCGCCTATTCGTGGCGCCGTCTCCCCCGCCGCCAACATATCGATTTGCATGCACGTGCGCTATCGGTGTGTGGCGGGGCATCGAACGGATTAATCCGCGCGTGGGGTGCTGGATGTGGCTCTATCGTTGTGGGCCTCCATGGCTCTTTCCGTGGAGCCAGAGTGTCCGGTAGGGTGAAGGCTCCTTGTCGCTCTCGATTCAGGCTCCACGCATGGCCACCCTCAACGCTTATCAGCAACCCATTGGCGCGCCGCTGCCCGACTGGACGGCCCGTTCGCTGCCGCCGCACACGCCGCTCGCCGGCCGCTACTGCCGGCTCGAGCCGCTTGATGCGGCACGCCATGCCGACGCGTTGTTCCAGGCGTTCAGCCAGGCACCGGACGACCGCGTCTGGACCTACATGGTGGAAGGGCCCTTTGCCGATGCAGCGGCACACCGCGCCTATATCGAGCGCATTGCGGCGAAGCGCGATCCGCTGCAGTACGCAGTCGTCGACATGCGCACTGAACGCCCAGTGGGCACGCTGGCGCTGATGCGCATCACGCCAGACCACGGCGTGGTGGAGGTGGGGGCGGTGACGTTTTCACCGTTGCTGCAGCGAACGCCGGCATCGACGGAAGCGCAGTTCCTGCTGATGAAGCACGTCTTTGAAAACCTCGGCTACCGGCGCTACGAATGGAAGTGCGACAGCCTGAACGCACCGTCGCGGCAGACCGCGCAGCGGCTGGGCTTCCAGTTCGAGGGCATCTTCCGCCAGGCCGTTGTCTACAAGGGGCGCAGCCGCGATACCGCGTGGTTCTCCATCATCGATGCCGATTGGCCGCAGGTGCGGGCCGCATTCGAGCAATGGCTGTCGCCCGACAACTTTGATGAGGCGGGTCGTCAGCGCGCGTCGCTGGCTACGCTGCGTTCGAGCTGACGTACCGCTTCACGCATCGGGGGCAGAGATATCGGCGTACATGCCCCGCAGCGCCAGCGCGCGTTCGGTTTCCGGCAGGGCCAGGATGGAGCGGGAGAAACCGATCAGCGCCTGGCAGCGCTCGGCCGGCGGGGCGGTGTGGCGCAGCGCGGGGACGGTCAACACGCGCTGCTCGGCCATGGGAAGCGCGGCCACGGCGAGTTGCAGCACCGGCAGGGTCTGAGCGCGCGTGACAACCGGCGCGTGGTCTGGGTCGGCGGCCTGCATCAGGTCTGAAAACAGAGCCTGCTCGCGCGTCACGAGGGCGCGCGGCAATCGCGCGGCAGCGGCGCTCGCGCCGGACGTGCCGTCCAGATAGGCCACGCAGGCTTCAGGGCTCACGCGCTGCAAGGCCTGGGCCAGTTCCAGCGTGAGTTGCGCGTTGGCGAAGAGCAGCGCGTCGGGCGCAGTCGGAATCAGCGCACGGTACAGCTTGCCCGTTTGCTCGCGCAGCAGCGCCACGATCTGCGCATCGGTAACGTTGCGCTGCAGCTCCGGCCACAGCGTGTCGATCAGCCGGCTGAAGTGCGCGGGGTACTTGCGTTCCAGTGCGGCGTACAGCGGGGCGCTGCGCAATTCCGCCGCGAGCGCTTCGCGCGTATTCAGCTGCGTGGCCATCGTCGCGTATTCGCCGCCGGGCGATGTGCGGGTGACAACGTGGTCGGCGAGCAATTCCTGCGCGGTGGGAAACCACATCTGGTCGAACGGCGTGTCCTGCACGCGGCGCACGAAGGCGTCGGGCAGACCGGCATCCGAATATGCTCGCCAGAGTTCGCTGTCGATCGCGCCCGGGGTTTGGTCGTGCTCGGCGCCGACCGCACGTGGGCGGTGGAAGCCGATGCGCGCGCCTGGTGCTGCGGCGCGGTCCGCCCCTGCGAGGAAGGCGATCGTGCAAGCGGAAGCGCAGCTGCGCTCAACATACGTGCGCAGATGGTGGCGGCGGATGACGTCTGCCACGAGCGTGCCTTCGCGCAGCCAGCCGCCCTCGGAGCGGAGCACGACGGCCGTGGCGTTCGGCGCCTTGCGCAACGCGGCTTCCAGGGCGTCGGCGGCGCCGTCGTTGATGCCGCCGCTGAACAGGATGGCGCGTCCATCGCGTTGCGGCATCACCGTAAATGGCGAGGCCGCCTGCTCACCGAGCGCGGTACGCAGATGCGCGCCCAGGCGCGGCCCATCGTTGATGAGGCGCGAGGTGGTGCCCACGGCGCCAACCACGATCATCACCTTGGCGATCAGCGGCCACAGATTCGACATGCCGGCAAGCCGGTTGCGCGCCTGTTCGCGATCCGCGGAGCGCCAGGTGCCGACCACCGCCCAGATCCACAGCGCCAATCCCATCACGTAAATGACGAGCAGTGCGGCAGACGCCGCGCGCGCCGGAGCGTTATGCGCGAGCGCGTGCGTGACACCGGCGCTGAGCGCCACCACACCAAACTGCATCAGCGCCGTATGGAGCCAGTACGACCGGGCGAGACTGTAATCGCCGCGCCAGTGGCGTGCAAAGAAATTGCGCGAGGGCGTGCGCTCTCGATGCGGATCGGAAGGAGCGGTCGGGGGCAGGGCGGCGTCGCTGGCAGCGGAGGTCATGCGTGTTCTCGATGCCGCACATCGGATGGCGGCGCGGCGATTGTCGCTGCCGGCGCTGCAAGCTGGCGTCCCCCCGATGGGAGGGGGTGAGGAGCGGGGCGGTCAGGCGCGGGCAACGGCGTCATCCAGGAAAAGCCGCCGCCGCGTTGCGCCCGTCAAGCCCTGACGGAAACCAGCGGTGGCTTGGCCGGCGTGATGGCCTCCGCGCTGGCGGGGTGGGCGGACTGTGCCGCCTGCGCCTGCGCTGCCTCACGGGTGTGCTGCCGGGTGTCGCTTACGGTGGACGAACCGGTGACCTTGTCTGTCGTGCGGGCCTTGGCGGCCGCATCGGTATTGCCGGTGCCGGAAGCGTTCTTGGAGGCGTTGTGGCGGTTCTCCAGCCGGGTCTCGGCTTGCTCGAGGCCGTTCTGCGCCTGAAGGCGCGCGATCTGCGCCTGCACGATCTGGATCTGCTGGCTCAGCAACTGGGCCTGCTCGCGTGCTTGATCGGGCGGCAGATTCTGCGCGGGAAGATCCTGCATCGACTTCTGCAGGTTCTTGAGCTGGCGCTGCAGGCGCTCGATGTCGGCGCCCGAGCTGCTTCCGCTGCCCGATGCGCCGGCGGTCGCAGTAGAAACGGAAGGGGAGGAAAGTTGCATGGCCATCTCGCTGATCAGTACGCCTGTCAACGGATGGCGGGCGGAAAACTTTAGGGTTCGGCCCAACAAATCTCATGAGTCTTTATCGCTGACGTTCTGTCAAAAAGAACGAAGGTTTGTTGGAAAGAACAAATTCGGCGATTTTTTGGTCGGTGGACGTCAATTATCTCCATGATCGGGGATGTTTACGGGTTTACGCCCGTTAACCCGGTCGTTGATGGTCTATAAAATAGAACAAAATTCCATATAACAGAACGCATCGAGAAAGGCGCGTTCACGGAGACGCCCATGCTTCCTTCCCCTCCGGCCCCGAGCGGCCGATCCCACGCCGGGTTGCCGGCGGTCCAGCTCAATCAGGTTTCAGTGCGGTTCGGCAGCTTCACGGCCGTGCAGGGCGTTGACCTGTCGATTGGTGAAGGCGAATTCGTGGCCGTGGTGGGGCCGACGGGCTGCGGCAAGAGCACGCTGCTGAACGCCGTGACCGGGCTGCTGAAGCCGGCTGGCGGCAGCGTCACGGTGTTTGGTGAGCCGCTGACGGGGCTGAACGGCAATGCCGGTTTCATGATGCAGCAGGACTCGCTGCTGCCCTGGAAGACGGCGCTCGACAACGTCGCGCTTGGTTTGGTGTTTCAGGGCATGCCGGTGGATGAAGCCCGCGAGCGCGCCCGTCCGTGGATGAAGAAGGTCGGCCTGGCCGGCTTCGAGGCGCGCTATCCGCATCAGCTCTCGGGCGGGCAGAAGAAGCGCATCAGCATGGCGCAGACGCTGATCCTCTCGCCCAAGATCGTGCTGATGGACGAGCCGTTCTCGGCGCTGGATGTGCACACGCGCCACCTCATGCAGAGCGAGCTGCTGCGCCTCTGGCAGGAAGACCGCAAATCGCTGCTGTTCATCACACACGACCTGGAAGAGGCCATTGCGCTGGCCGACCGCGTGGTCGTCATGTCCGCGGGGCCCGCCAGCCGGCCGGTTGGCGATGTGGAAATCACGCTGCCGCGTCCGCGCAACGTGTCTGAAATCAACATGTCCGACGCGTTCATCCGCCTGTATCGCGAGATCTGGTCGATCCTCGGCACCGAAGTGGAGAAGAGCCATGCCGTCCAGCACTAACACGATGCCTACCGTGGGCACGCAGCGCGCCGGTCTGGCGCACAAGACGAAGATCCGCCTGTTCCAGCTGGCCGTGGTGGTGTTGATGTTCGGCTCGTGGGAGGGCCTCGGCCGCGCGGGCGTGGTCGATCCGTTCTATTTCTCGATGCCGTCGTCGATTGTCGCGCGTATCTGGGAGTGGTTCTCCGGCGGCGACATCTATACGCACCTGGCCATCACGCTGGCCGAGACGATTCTCTCGTTTGGCATCGGCACGCTGCTCGGCATCAGCCTGGGGCTGTGGCTCGGCTTGTCCAAGCTCGCGGCCGAGGTGCTGGACCCGTTCATCAAGATCTTCAATGCGATCCCGCGCATCCTGCTCGCGCCCATCTTCGTGATGTGGTTCGGGCTGGGGCTGACCTCCAAGGTGGCGCTGGGCGCGACGATGGTGCTGTTCATCACGTTCTTCAATACGTACCAGGGCGTGCGCGAGGTGAACCCCGTCATCCTGGCCAACGCACGGCTGCTCAAGGCCAGCCGCATCAGCCTGCTGCGCCACGTCTATGTGCCGTCCGCCACCAGCTGGATTCTTTCGAGCCTGCGCGCTTCCGTCGGCATGGCCGTCATGGGCGCGATCGTGGCGGAGTACCTCGGCTCGTCTGCCGGCCTGGGCCACCTGATTGCGCAGGCCGAAGGCGTGTTCGATGCCACCGGCGTGTTTTCGGGGATCGTCGTGCTGTCGGCCTTCGTGATTGCGCTGGACCGCAGCGTCGATGCGCTCGAAGGCAAGTTGCTGGTGTGGCGCCCGAAGGTCGACCCCGAAACGGGCGCCTGAGCGCCAATCACAATGATGGAGACAACCATGAAGCGATGGATTTCGGCCCTGTTGTGTGCGGCCGTCTGCACGGCAGCCAACGCCGCCGAGCCGGAGAAGAAGGATGTGAGCCTGTCGGTCGGCTCGATGATCCTGAACTACATGCCGGTGCCGCTCACGCAGTCGCTGGGCAACTTCCAGAAGGAAGGGCTCAACGTGAAGGTGGAGAACTTCCAGGCCGGCGGCAGCAAGGCGCTGCAGGCGCTGATTGCCGGCTCGACCGATGCGGTGGTGGGCTTCTATGACCACACCATCCACATCCAGGCGCAGGGCAAGGACATTGTGTCGGTCGCGCTGCTCAACACCACGCCCGGCATCGTGCTGGCCGTGCGGCCCGACCTCGATATCAAGAGCGGCAAGGACTTGAAGGGCAAGAAGATCGGCATCACGGCGCCGGGCTCGTCGACCGATCTGTTTGCCCGCTATTACGCCATCAAGAGCGGCCTGCAGGTGAACGACGTGTCGTACATCGCCGTGGGTTCCGGCGCGCCGGGCATGGTGGCGCTGGATCGCAAGGAGATCGATGCGCTCGTCAATTTCGACCCCGTAGCCAGCCTGCTGGAGAAGCGCCGCGCCGCCAAGTTCCTCGTCGATACGCGCACCGATGCCGGCTCCAACGCCGTGTTCGGCGGCCGCTACCCGACCGCCACGCTGTACGTGACGCGCGACTTCATGACGAAGAATCCGGAGACGGTGCAGCGTCTGGTGAACGCCTTCATCCGCACGCTCAAATGGATCGACGCCAGCACGCCCGAGGCCATTGCCGACAAGATGCCCAAGGAGCAGCAGGTGGGCGGGCGCGACGTGTTTGTCGATGCGCTGCGCCACTCCAAGCCGATATTCTCCAAGGACGGCCTGATGACCGATGCCGATGCCAAGGTGGCGCTGACGGTGCTTTCCAGCTACGACGAAAAGATCCGCAACGCCAAGATCGACCTGGCGAAAACGTACACTAACCGCTTCGTCGACCAAGCCCTGAAGACGGTGAAGTGAACCGTCTCGCCCAACCCGCCATGATCGCAGAGCGCCAAACCACCCAGAACGAGATCACGCCCGCCGCCAACGAGGGCGATGCCGCCACGCCGGGGCAGTCGGGCGTGGCTGCACTGGACCGCGCGTTCTCGATCCTGTTTGCGTTCCGCCCTGGCGATTACGCGCTGACGCTGGCCGAGCTGGCCGCGCGCACCGGGCTGTACAAGAGCACGATCCTGCGGCTTGCCGGCTCGCTCATCCAGCACCGCATGCTGTTCCGCCTGGAAGACGGCCGCTACCAGATCGGCGCCGCGCCGTTGATGCTCGGCGCGCTCTACCAGCGCAGCATGCGCCTGGGCGACGTGGTACTGCCGCACATGCGTGCGCTGGCTGAGGCCACGGGCGAGGCGGTGTCGCTCTACATCCGTGAGCGCGATGTGCGTGTCTGCCTGCACCGCGTCGATTCGAACCATTCGATTCGCGATCACGTGCGCGAGGGCGACGTGCTGCCGCTGGAGCGCGGTTCGGGCGGGCGCGTGCTGTGCGCGTTCTCGGGCATGCAGGGCGCCACGTACGACGCGATCCGGCGCGATCACTATTACGTCTCGATCGGCGAGCGCGATCGGGAAACGGTGGGCCTGTCGGTGCCGGTGTTTGGCGTGCAGCAGGCGCTGCGGGGTGCGCTGTGCCTTGCCGGCCCGGCCTCGCGCATCGACGGGGCGCTGTTGCAGTCGTGGCGCGTGCCGGTGCTGGAGCACGCTGCGCAAATCACATCCACGCTGGGTGGCGACCCCGCGCCGCTGCGTCTCGCTGCCCAACTGATCTCTAAAACCTAGGCTCCGCCAAGACGCCCAACTTCCTGAACGGGCGAGGGGCGAGCCGACTGTGTAGCAGGAGTTGTTTTCATGGCTTTGCCTCTCGCGGGTTTGCGCGTGCTCGACTTGTCGAACGTGCTGGCCGGGCCGTTCTGCGGCTATCAGCTGGGTTTGCTCGGCGCTGAAGTCATCAAGATCGAGGTGCCCGGCAATGGCGATCTCGCCCGCCGTCTGGGCGCCGATCCGGAGCAGGCGCGCCGCAAGATGGGCGCCTCGTTCGTCGCCGTCAATGCGGGCAAGCAGTCCGTCACCGTCAACCTGAAGCACCCGGAAGGGCGCGCGATCCTGCTCAAGCTGGCGGCGCAGGCCGACGCGCTGATCGAGAACTACCGCCCCGGCGTGATGGACCGCCTGGAACTCGGCTACGACGTGCTGCGCGAGGTCAATCCGCGTCTCGTCTACTGCGCCATCTCGGGCTTCGGCAAGGACGGCCCGCTCAGCGGCAGACCCGCATACGACCAGATCATCCAGGGCATTTCCGGCGTGATGAGCGTCACCGGCGACGACGCATCGGCGCCGCTGCGCGTCGGTTACCCGATCAGCGACACAGTGGGTGGCATCACGGCAGCATTGGCGGTGACGGCCTGCCTGCTCGGCGCGCAACGCACGGGCGTGGGGCAAATGGTGGATGTGTCGATGCTGGAATCGACGCTCGCCACCATGGGCTGGGTCGTCTCCAACTATCTGAATGCCGGTGTGACGCCGCAGCCGATGGGCAACCAGAATTTCACTGCCGCGCCGTCGGGCACATTCCGCACGGGCGATGGGCTGATCAACATCGCCGCCAACGAAGACAAGCAGTTTGCCGCGCTGTGCCGCGTGGTGGGGCATCCGGAACTGGCCACCGACGTGCGCTTTGCCGAGCGCCATGCACGCAAGGAACATCGCCAGCAGCTCAACGATGCGCTGGAAGCGGCGTTGGCCGCGCGTCCCGCTGCTGAATGGGAGCCGCTGCTGATCGAAGCCGGCGTGCCGGCCGGGCTGGTGCTCGACGTGCCCGGCGTGCTGGCGCACGAACAGGTGACGGGCCGCGGCTTCGTCACCTCGTTCCCGGAGGCCGGGCAGCACGTGACGCGCGCGGGTTTCCGCCTCTCGGGCGAAGACCCGTGCCCGCAGACGCCAGCGCCGTCGCTCTCCGCCCATACCGACGACTGGCTCGCCAGGCTCGGTTACCGCCACGACCAAATCGAAGCCTTGCGCGCCGAAGGCGCCATCTGATCATGACGACCGCCCCGACACAGGACGCCGCCGGCCTCGCTGCCGATTACTGGCGCACCGACATCATCGACATCGAACCCGGCCGCATCCACGTACGCGGCTACCCGATCCAGGAGCTGATCGGCCAGATCGGCTTTGCCGAAATGATTTGGCTGATGCTGCGTGGCGAATTGCCGGCCAAGCGGCAGGCGGCTTTGCTGGAAGCGGCGCTGGTGGCGTCGGTCGATCACGGCCCGCATGCGCCATCCATTGCGATCGCGAAGATGGCGACAAGCTGTGGCCTGCCGCTCAACGGCGCGATGGCGTCTGCGTTGAATGCGCTGGATGACGTGCACGGCGGAGCGGGGCAGCAGGCGGTCGAGCTGTTCCACGATATCGAGGCGCGCATCTTCGACGGCGCTTCGCTGGAGGCGGCCACGGCGGCGGGTGTCGACGCGTTCATCGCTGCGCATGGCAAATACCTGCCGGGCTTTGGGCATCGTTTTCACCCGGTCGACCCGCGCGCCGGGCGCCTGCTCGCGCTCGTGGACGAGGCGGCGCAGGACGGCGTGGTCGGCGGGCGCTATGCCGCTATCGGTCGCGCCATTGAAACGCTGCTCTCCAGTCGCAAGGGCAAGCCGATTCCGATGAACATCGACGGCGCCACGGCCGTCATCTATGCGGAACTGGGTTTTGCGGCGCCGCTGGCGCGCGGCGTGTTCTGCCTGTCGCGCGCCGTTGGCATCCTGGCGCACGCCTGGGAGCAAAGCGGCCGCGGCGAGCGCAACAAGGGCCCGATGCCGCGCCAGTTGCCGTACCGCTATACCGGGCATGCCACGCGGCATCTGGCTCACCCTGAACCCGCCACCGCGCCATGACGTATTTCAACTGGCCCATCGTCGAAACGACCGTCTTTGCGGAGATGCCGGGCGCCTTGCGTCGCCCGATGCCGACCGAATGGTCGCGCGCCAACAAAGGCGGCGCGCCGGTCGATTGCTTTCTGGAAGGCCCGTGCTGGGATGCACACGGCAATCTCTGGCTGGTCGACATTCCGCATGGCCGCATCCTGCGCGTCTCTGCGCAGGGCGATTGGGATGTGGTGGCGGAGTACGACGGCGAACCGAATGGCCTGACGCTGCGCCATGACGGCACGCTTCTGATTGCCGACTACAAGAATGGGTTGCTGTCGCTCGACCCCAAGACGGGCGCGGTCACGCCGTTCCTCACCCGTCGCAACAGCGAGCGCTTCAAAGGCCCCAACGATCTGATCGTCGCCCGCAACGGCGATGTGTATTTCACCGATCAAGGCCAGACCGGCCTGCATGACCCGACCGGCCGTGTGTATCGCCTGCGCGCGGATGGCCGGCTCGACTGTCTGCTCGCCAATGGCCCGAGCCCCAACGGTCTGGTGCTGACGCCCGACGAATCCGCGCTGTTCGTTGCCATGACGCGCGACAACGCCGTCTGGCGTTTGCCGCTGCTCGCCGACGGCAGCACGAGCAAGGTCGGCCGCTTCGCACAGTTCTACGGCACCAGCGGCCCGGACGGCATGGCGATGGACGCAGCCGGCCACCTCTTCGTCGCGCATGCATCGCTGGGCGCGGTGTTCGTCGTCTCGCCGCATGGCGAACCGCTGGCGCGCATCGCGTCATGCCGGGGGCGCACCACCACCAACGTTGCACTCACGCCCGACGGGCAATCGCTCGTCATCACCGAATCCGCCACGGGCACCGTATTGCGCGCCCGCTGGATCTCGCCGCTCAAGATTGACGGCACACGTGAGCGGTTGCTGCGGCTCACGTTGTCCTACAGCTGTCCTACAAGAAGGGCGGCCGTCAGATCGTCAAAATTTCCCCAATTTTTCCTCATGAAGGCGGTCACGCCGCACTTTTGCTGTGCTGCAGCACGGGAAGTGACGGTACCGTCCTTTCGCGCCTCGGCAAGCTCATCGCACGACGGCTTTTTGTATCGTTTAAGTAGACGTGTCTGGTTTAGATAGACAGAGAGGTAGGAGTCGTCCTACAAAATCGCCATTTGACTGTAGGACCGCTCCTACAAAATTGGCCAAAAACGGGTCGGAACTGTCCTACACGGCGTGTAGGAGTGGGTCAGAAGTGTCCTACAAGCGGTTAACCCGGCATCCGATGCTCACAGTCGCAGAAGTGCGACGCCTTCTTTGTTGATTTTCGGCAACTTTAGGCAATTTAATTGCTATCTTTGGCCGTTCATTGGGGTAAATACGTGTCAAACACCCGCTTTAGCGCATCGTCCACCCAGGGCTGTTGCGTCGGCAAAGGCTTCATTTGCAACGTTTATTAACAGATTTGTAGGAAAATCGCCTACAAGAGATCGGACTACCTCACCCCTCCGACGTAGGGGTCCCCCTTCTTTACTTAGCCCGGACGTAAAACCCACAATGTGTTCAACAGAAAACAACTTCGCCATGTCTTTAGCGACGTGAGTAAGAAGGAGCAGGAAGTGCCGGCAACGGCGCCGACTGCAGGAACATCCGATCTGTGGGGATTGGTGAACAGCCCGGCGAGGGTAGGCGCAAAAAGAGAGCGCCACCGGACGTCACCATGCGAGATCGGATGCAAGTTGTACTTTTACTGCACACGACGGGACATACATGGACACGCAAGACATTGTTTCCGAGATCAGCGAACTGAATCTCACCTACTTGATGCTTGCCCAGCAGATGCTGGCCAAGGATCGCGATGCCGCGCTCTTTCGCCTGGGCATCTCTGAAGAATTGGCAGACATCCTGTTGACGATGTCGCCCGCGCAGATCGTCAAGCTGGCCAGCACGAACATGATGCTGTGCCGTTTCCGCTTCGACGATCACGCCATCCTGGGTCTGGTGACCCAGCCGCACCGTGACAAGGGCCTGCAGCAATCGCAAATGTCGATTCTGCTGGCACGTCAGGCGGTTGAGCAGATCAGCTGAGCCATTTGCGGCGGGTTTTTCCGCCGGGTTCAGAGATTGCACTTTGGATGGGTAGTAAGCGAAAGCGGGAGCAGTGCCATGCGTCACACCAGCGTCATGAACGAAGTTCAGCAGATCCACCTCGCAGCGGAATTGATTTCGCTCGGTGCGCGCCTGCAATTGCTGGAACAGGAAACCACGCTCAGCCGTGAGCGTCTGGTCAAGCTGTACAAGGAAATCCGTGGGGAATCGCCGCCCAAGGGCATGCTGCCTTTCTCGGCAGACTGGTTCCTGACGTGGTCGCCGAACATCCATTCGTCGATCTTCCTGAACATCTACCGTTTTCTGGGCGAGAACAGCCGCAGCACGGGTGTGCGCCGCTTGATCTCGGCCTACAAGCTGTACCAGGAACATATTCACGTCCACGAACAGGAAGAGGTGCTTTCGATCACCCGCGCGTGGATGATGCTGAAATTCTTCGAGGGGAAGATGCTGCACACCGTGAAGTGCAAGCGCTGCACCGGCCATTTCGTGGCCCACGCAGACGACCTGCACCACGATTTCGTGTGCGGTGTGTGCCAGCCACCGTCACGCGCAGGCAAGAAAAAGCGCGTCGCTGCTCCGGTTGATGCGATCGCAGAAAAGACGGTGGACGCCTGATCACGGCATTTGCAAGAAGACGGGAATACGGGAAGACGGGAGCACGGAAGTTGCAGGACCGCCGGGGGATGGAAAAAAAAGGGCGGACGGGAAATACGGGTAGCAGTACGGGAAATACGGGAATAGCCGGCCAGATCGGCACATAACAATACAAAGAACAAAGAGCAGGAACACAGAGCAGGAAAGCACAGGGGCTCAGGCAGGACAAAAGGGGAAGGGGGTAGGCCGGTCGCAGGAAACTGCGGACCGGCATTTTTGCCGCTGGGCGCAGAAAACGGACGAAAAAGTCGGGACGGAAAGCGATTTCCGTCCTTTTTTCTTTGGATTCGCCCAGGGGAACGTCTTCTTTCAGCCAGGTGGTGCTCAAGCCGCCCGTTTTGTTGCCGTTCTTGGGGAAGAAGGGCGCGGCGGCGGGGTTTCGCAAGGTTCGCGCAGCAGCAAAACCAGGGGCTCCGGCCTTCAGTTAAACGGGGGAATGCCGATATTCCCCTTTGTATTGATCGAAGGATCGCCCATTCAGGAGTTCGCCCCGTGTTAGTTGCCATCGGTTACATCGTGATTCTCGCGTCGGTGTTCGGCGGCTACATGCTGGCCGGAGGACACCTCGGGCCCTTGTTCCAGCCGACCGAACTGCTGATCATCTTCGGCGCCGGCATTGGCGCCTTCGTGGTCGGCAACGACAAAAAGGCCATCAACGCCACCGTCAAGGCGCTGCCGGGCCTGTTCAAAGGCTCGAAGTACACCAAGGCCCTCTATATGGAAGTGATGGCGCTGCTGTACGTGGTGCTGTCCAAGATCCGCCGCGAAGGGATGATGTCGATCGAAGCCGACATCGAAGCGCCGCACGAAAGCGCGCTGTTCGCCAATTACCCCGCCATCCAGGCCGATCACCACGCGCTGGATTTCATCTGCGATTACCTCCGCCTGATGGTCGGCGGCAACCTGAATCCGTTCCAGATCGAAGCGCTGATGGATCAGGAAATCGACACCCACCACCACGAAGCCGAGCAACCGGCCCGCATCATCACCAAAGTGGGCGACGCCATGCCGGCCTTCGGCATCGTGGCCGCCGTGATGGGCGTGGTGCACACCATGGGCTCGGTCGGCCTGCCGCCGGCAGAGCTGGGCAAGCTGATCGCGTCCGCGCTGGTCGGTACGTTCCTCGGGATCTTGCTGGCGTACGGCTTCATCGGGCCGCTGGGTTCGCTGCTGGAGCAGCGCGCCGAAGAATCGACCAAGTTGTTCCAGTGCATCAAGGTGACGCTGCTGGCCAGCATGAACGGCTACGCCCCGGCCATTGCCGTGGAGTTCGGCCGCAAGGTGCTGTTCTCGACCGAGCGTCCGTCCTTTGCCGAGCTGGAAGACCACGTCCGTGGCGCCAAGACAGCGTAGCGCTGAACCCCATATGACACAGAGCGTGGCCAACGAGCCAAGCCATTAACGACGCAGCACACACCGACGGGAACGGACCATGAGCAAGTCCAGCACGCCGACCTTCATTGTCATTCGGCGCAACAAGAAAGGCGGACACGGCCACCACGGTGGCGCGTGGAAGATCGCCTACGCCGACTTCGTGACCGCCATGATGGCGTTCTTCCTGCTGATGTGGCTGCTCAGCTCGGTGACCAAGGCCGAGCTGTCGTCGGTCGAAACGTATTTCCGCACGCCGCTGAAGGTGGCGCTGTTCGGTGGCGCCGGTTCGGGCGATCAATCGAGCATCCTGCAAGGCAGCCCCGCGCTCAAGCAGAACATGCCGCAGCCGAACCCGAGCCCCAGCCCGACCGTGCAGCGCCAGCGCAACATCCGCGACGAATCGGACGATGCGGCGCTCAACAAGCTCAAGCAGAAGATTGCCGAGATGGTCGAGACGAACCCGGTGATGAGCCAGTTCAAGCACCAGTTGCTGATCGACATGACCACCGAGGGCCTGCGCATCCAGATCGTCGACCAGCAGAATCGACCGATGTTTGCCAACGCCAGCGCCGAGGTGCAGCCCTACATGCGCACCATCCTGCGCGAGCTGGGCTCGGCGCTGAACGACGTGCCCAACCCGATCAGCCTGTCGGGCCACACCGACGCCACGCAGTACGCCACGCAGCACGGCTACAGCAACTGGGAACTGTCGGCTGACCGTGCCAACGCGTCGCGACGCGAGTTGGTGGCCGGCGGCATGAAGCCCGAGAAGGTCAGCCGCGTGGTGGGCCTGGAGGCGTCGGTGCCGCTGGACAAGACCAACATCTACAACCCGATCAACCGCCGCATCAGCATCGTCGTGCTCAACGCACGCGCCGCTGAAGCCGTGCGTTCGGGTGGGGTCGAGCCGGTGGCCGACCTGCGCAATGACGGCAAAGACACGCTGACCGACGCCGCCGCACGTGCCACGGGTGTGGCAGACGCGGTGACTGCGGCCAAGCCATAAAGAGCGCCGAGGGAGAAACAGTCGATGAGCGAGAAACACATCCTGGTGGTGGACGATTCCACATCGATCCGCCGCATGATTGCCGCGTGCCTGCGCGAGTGCGGCTTTGCCGTGACGGAAGCCGGTGACGGCACTGCCGCGCTGGAGGCCGCGCGCACGCTGGCCCAGGGCAGCCACCACCTTGTGATCACCGACCAGGTGATGCCGTCGATGGACGGCCTGACCCTTATCCGTGCCCTGCGCACGCTGCCGACCTACGCCGACACCCCGATCCTCATGCTGACCACCGAGGCAGACAGCACCATCCGCGACCAGGCACGCGCTGCCGGCGCGACGGGCTTCCTGCCCAAGCCGTTCGACCCGGATGGGCTGACGGATTCGGTGATGCAGCTGCTCGAATGGCATGCGCAGACCCACGGGTCTGCATCGACGCATTAAACGACCGAGACGACAGATATGAACCTCGACCTTAGCCAGTTTTTCGGCGCCTTCTTCGAAGAGGCGGAAGAGCTGCTCGTCGACATGGAGCGGCTGCTGCTCAACCTCGATGTCGCCAACCCTTCTTCTGATGATCTGAACGCCATCTTCCGCTGCGCGCACTCCATCAAGGGTGGTGCCGCGACCTTCGGTTTCACGCACATGACGGAACTCACGCATGTGGCGGAATCGATTCTGGACCGCGCCCGCACCGGTACCTTGCAGCTGCGCGAAAACATGGTGGATGCCTTCCTGGAAACGAAAGACGTGTTGAAAAGCCAACTTGATGCCTACCGGCAAGAGCACCCCATCGATACGGCCACGCTCGAATACATGGTGGCCAAGCTCAACAGCCTGACCGCCGAGGAAGGCGCCCCTGTTGCCGCCGCACCGGCGGCTGCGGCGCCCGTGGTGGCGACGCCCGAACCAGTGGCTGCGCCTGAACCCGAGCCGGTGGTCGTCGAAGCGCCTGCGGCCGACGCCGTGGGCGACATCGAAGGCGGCCTGGACATCAAGCTCATCAACGTCTCGAATGAAGACTGCGAGCTGATCGTCACCGAACTCAAGCACCTGGGCACCGTGCTGCGCCACGTGCGCACCGGCCGCAACAGCGACATCGTGCTGCAGAGCACCTGCACCGCCGACGACATCACCGCGGTGAGCTGCTTCATCATCGATGCCGACCAGATCGTCATCACGCCGCACGTTGGTGGCGCCGCGCCGGCCGCGGCCGAAGCCGCCGCACCGGCTGTCGCCGCACCGACGCCCGCCGCCGCACAGACGGAAGTGCATGCCCCCGCTGCCAACGAAGCCGCGCCGGCGCAGGCGGTTGCCGCTGCCGCCGCCCCGGCGCCGACCCGCCCGGCCGCTGCCGACCACAAGCCCGCCGTGGCTGCAGAAACGTCGATCCGCGTGGGCGTGGAAAAGGTCGATCAGCTCATCAACCTGGTGGGCGAACTCGTCATCACGCAGGCCATGCTGGCGCAAACCGCGCAGGCCTTCGACCCGGTGCTCAACGAACGCCTGTTTGCCGGCCTGTCGCAGCTCACACGCAACGCGCGCGACCTGCAAGAGGCCGCCATGTCCATCCGCATGATGCCGATGGACTACGTGTTCAACCGCTTCCCTCGCCTGGTGCGCGACCTGGCGCACAAGCTGGGCAAGCAGGTGGAGCTGTCGACGTTCGGCAAGTCGACCGAACTGGACAAGGGCCTGATCGAACGGATCATCGATCCGCTTACGCACCTGGTGCGCAACAGCCTGGACCACGGCATCGAACTGCCCGAGGCCCGCGTGGCCGCCGGCAAGGACGCCACCGGCCAGCTGCTGCTCTCCGCTGCACACCAGGGCGGCAACATCGTCATCGAAGTGAGCGACGACGGCCAGGGCCTGAACCGCGACAAGATTCTCAAGAAGGCCCGCGAGCGCGGTCTGCCCGTGTCGGACAACATGACCGACGACGAGATCAACCAGCTCATCTTCGCGCCGGGCTTCTCCACGGCCGACCAGGTGACGGACGTCTCCGGCCGCGGCGTCGGCATGGACGTGGTCAAGCAGAACATCCAGTCGATGGGCGGCTACGTCGAGATCCAGTCGCAGAAGGGCAAGGGCACCACGATCCGCATCGTGCTGCCGCTCACGCTCGCGATTCTGGACGGCATGTCCGTCAAGACCGGCGACGAAGTGTTCATCCTCCCGCTGTCGTGCGTGGCCGAATCGCTGCAGCCGCGTCCGGAAGACATCAAGGCCGTGCCGGGCGGTGGCCGCCTGCTGAAGGTGCGCAACGAATACCTGACGCTGGTGCCGATGTACGAACGCTTCCGCATCACGCCGTCGCTGCCCGATCCGTCGGAAGGCATCGTCGTGATCCTGGATTCGGAAGGCAAGAAGATTGCGCTGCAGGTGGACGAACTGGTCGGCCAGCAGCAGGTGGTGGTCAAGAACCTCGAGACCAACTACCGCCGCGTGCCCGGCATTTCGGGCGCGACCATCCTGGGCGACGGCAGCGTTGCACTGATCGTCGACGTGTCGGCACTGATGCGCGAGACCCGCTCGGGCCATTCAGAAAACGCGATGCGTGCCGTTACTGCCGAAAAGCACGAGATGGGCGAAGCACAGGGCGGCCGTTTCTCGACCGAGGCGATGGCCGCGGCATAAGCGTTCACGCCTGCAGGGTGGAATCCGCCACCGCAACGAATTCAATCTAGTGGCCCGATGGGCCGAGGGAGCCGCAATGGAAGTCAAGGAACACGCGATCGGCGAAGACACCGGCGGGGAGGAATACCTGGCCTTCACGTTGGGCCGCGAGGAATACGGCATCGACATCCTGAAGGTGCAGGAGATCCGCGGCTACGAGACCGTCACGCGCATTGCCAATGCGCCCGATTTCATCAAGGGTGTGATCAACCTGCGCGGCATCATCGTGCCGATCGTTGATCTGCGCATCAAGTTCCAGCTCGATCGCGTCGAGTACAACCAGTACACCGTCGTCATCATCCTGAACCTGATGGACCGCGTGGTCGGCATCGTCGTGGATGGCGTGTCGGACGTGCTGACGCTGCAAAGCCAGCAGATCAAGCCGGCGCCGGAGTTCTCGGGCGCGCTGGACACGGAGTACATCCGCGGCCTGGGTTCGATCGACGAGCGCATGCTGATCCTGGTGGACATCGAGCGTCTGCTGATGTCGGCCGACATGGCACTGTGCGACGAAGCGGAAGCTGCCTGATCGCGACATGAATCCGGCTGGGGCGCGGCGCACGTGCCCACAGCGATTGAGGCCGGGCCGAAGGGGCCCGGTGGGCGACAAGACACCGAAACAACAGGTGCGGCGCCGTTAGGGGAGGGAAGCATGTTCAGCAAAATGACCATCCGGCTCCGCTTGGGGCTGATGATGGCGGGCATTGGTGTGCTCGCCGTCATCGTAGGCGTGACGGGCCTGATCGGCATGCGACACGCCAACATCCGCGTGCAGGACGGCTATGCCGTGCAGCTGGCGGGCACCGTGGCATTGGCCGAATCCGATTCCAACCTCCTGAGCTTCCGCATCGTGCTCGATCGTGCAGCCATGGCGCCCAACGCGCCCGGCATGGAAAAGACGATCGAGCGCGCCAAGATGTTCCTCGACAAGTCCGACGCCGCCTGGAAGCGCTACCGCGCGCTGCCCACCACGGCAGACGAGCGCAAGCTGGCCGACGAGGCCCAGGGCCTGCGCGATGCCTTCGTGCGTGACGGCGCACAGGTGTTGATGCAAGCCGTGCAGGCACACGACGAGGCGCGCATCAACAAGACGGTCATGGACGTCATGCCGGCGCTGTACCGCCCCCTTGGCGACAAGGTCACGGCGCTTAACCGCCTGCAGATGGACACGGCCAAAGCCAGCTACGAAGCCAGCCAGACCGAGCATCACAATCTCAGCGCCCTCACCACGGGCCTGCTGCTGGGCGGCATTCTGGTGGGCGGGCTGCTGACGTGGGCGCTGCGCCGGTCGATCACGGTACCGCTGCTGCGCGCCATCGAACAGGCCGAACACATTACGCAGGGCGACCTTACACACCATCCAGGTAGACCGCGCCGACGAAACCGGCCGCCTGCTGCATGCGCTGCAACGCATGCAGGACAGCCTGCAGAAGATGGTGGGGCAGGTGCGCTCGGGCTCCGACTCCATTGCCAGTGCCACGCAGCAGATCGCGGCCGGCAACGCAGATCTCTCGCAGCGCACGGAGCAGCAGGCTTCGGCGCTGGAAGAAACCGCGTCGAGCATGGAAGAACTGACGAGCATCGTGCGTCAGAACGCAGACAACGCGCGCCAGGCCAGCACGCTGGCCGGCAACGCATCGGACATCGCCGTCAAGGGCGGTGAAGTCGTCGGCCGGGTGGTGGACACCATGGCCGGCATCAACGACAGCAGCAAGAAGATCGCCGACATCATCGGCGTGATCGAAGGCATTGCCTTCCAGACGAACATCCTGGCGCTGAACGCTGCGGTGGAAGCGGCCCGCGCGGGCGAGCAGGGCCGGGGCTTTGCCGTGGTGGCGGGCGAGGTGCGCAGCCTGGCGCAGCGCTCGGCCACGGCAGCCAAGGAAATCAAGGAGCTGATCAGCGATTCGGTCGGCCGCGTTGAAAACGGCACCACGCTGGTGGCAGAGGCGGGCAGCGTCATCGACGAGGTGGTCGTTGCCGTCAAGCGCGTGACCGACATCATGGGCGAGATCAGCTCTGCATCGGACGAACAAAGCGCCGGCATCGAGCAGATCAACCAGGCCGTCACGCAGATGGACGAAGGCACGCAGCAGAACGCCGCGCTGGTGGAGCAAGCCGCCGCCGCTGCGATGTCGCTGCAGGAGCAGGCAAGCGGCCTGCGCCAGGCTGTGGCGGCGTTCCGTGTGCAAGCCGGCACGCAGGCAAAGGCGGTCCCGGCCGTGCCCGTGGCTGCTCGCGCGGCTGCCAAGCCGGCGCCGAAGGCCAAGGCCGCACCGCGCCGTGCCGCCAAGCCGAAGGCCCCGGCACGCAATACCGCTGAACCCGTCGCGCAGACCGCCGCTGCATCCGCAGCACCGGCCGGCGCCAAAGAACAACAACGCGAGCGCACCGCCGCCGCTGCCGTCACCAAAGCGGCTGCGTCAGCGCCCAAGTTGCCCGTACCCAAGCTCGTTGCCGCGGGCGGCGACGATAGCGACTGGGAGACCTTTTGACCATGTATGCACGGGATCTTCGCTGCTCGCGAAAGCTCTCTCGTGTGTGTTTGTGGTGTGCAGCCTGCCCTCTGGGGCAGGTTTTTTTTGCCTGGGCTAGTGCCCGCTGAAGCCGGGGTGACCCCCCACTGAAGTGGCATGACCCCATGGCGGTTCTAAAGAGCCGTCCTCTCGGAACCGATAGCGGTTAGAGGGGCATATAAGAAACGAGGGGTAGACAGATGACGGGTTGGATCAAGCGCTTGCCGGTGTCCACGATGCTGACAGGCGGATTCCTGATTGTGGCGGCCATGGGCGCAGCCATCGGCGGGTTGGGCATCTACACGATCACGCAGCTGACCAAAGCCAGTGAAGAACTGGCACAAAAGCAGATGCGCGCTATCACGCAGATGGGCACTGCGGCCAACAGCCTGGCGCATGCCAGCCGTGCGCAGACGGCGCTGCTGATTGCCACCACGCTCAGCGAGCGCAAGACGCTCAGCGGGCAGATTGCCGACAGCATGCAGCACCTGAAAGACGGTGTGGAGAACGTGCGCCCGCTGTTTACCTCGGACGAAGGCAAGAAGATGATCCGCGAGGTCGATGCCATCTACCCCGTCTGGGGCAAGCGCATGACCGACTTCGTGGCACTGATGGACAAGCAGGGCCTGGACCCGACCCAGTTCGACAGCCGCGTCACCGCAGAGAACGTCGGCTTGCTCGATGACACTGCCGCGTTTGAAAAGACGCTCGACAAGATGGTCAAGCGTGTGGAGGAGGTCTCCGCCGCGTCCACCGTCAAGGCTCACGACGACGCACACCGCTCGCGCCTGGTGATGATGGTGATGGCCTGTGCGGGCGCGTTGCTCGGCATCGTGCTCGGCCTGGTCATTGCGCGCCGGCTGTCTCGCCAGCTGGGTGGCGAACCGTCGTACGCGGCCGAGATTGCCCGCCGCATTGCCGCCGGCGATCTGGCCGTGCACGTGCAGACCCGCCCCGGCGACCACGACAGCATGCTCTTCGCCATGGCGCAGATGCAGCAGCAACTGACCGGCACGATCACCAACATCAAGCGTTCCGCCGATTCCATTGCCAGCGCCACCAAGCAGATTGCCGCCGGCAATGCCGACCTCTCGCAGCGCACGGAAGAGCAGGCATCCTCGCTGGAGGAAACCGCTTCCAGCATGGAAGAACTCACCAGCATCGTGAAGCAGAACGCCGACAACGCGCGCCAGGCCAGCCAGCTGGCCGGCAGCGCGTCGGACATCGCCGTCAAGGGCGGTGAAGTGGTGGGCCGCGTGGTCGAAACCATGGCCGGCATCAACGACAGCAGCAAGAAGATCGCCGACATCATCGGCGTGATCGAAGGCATTGCCTTCCAGACCAACATCCTCGCCCTGAATGCCGCCGTGGAAGCCGCGCGGGCGGGCGAGCAGGGCCGCGGGTTTGCGGTGGTGGCGGGCGAGGTCCGCAGCCTGGCGCAGCGCTCGGCGACGGCGGCCAAGGAGATCAAGGAGCTGATCGGCGATTCCGTCGGCCGTGTGCGCAACGGGTCGGCCCTGGTGGCCGAAGCCGGTACGGTCATTGAGGAGGTCGTGGTGGCCGTGCGCCGCGTGACCGACATCATGGGCGAGATTTCCGCTGCGTCGGACGAGCAAAGCGCCGGCATCGAGCAGGTCAACCAGGCCGTGAACCAGATGGACGAGGTCACGCAGCAGAACGCTGCGCTGGTGGAGCAAGCCGCCGCCGCGGCCCTGTCGCTGGAAGAGCAGGCCCAACTGCTGCGCAATGCGGTGGCGACGTTCCGCACCGATGCTTCGGCCGAGTTGGCCGTCGGGGCGCCGGCCGTGGTTCCGGCGCCGGCCGCACGCAGCGAGGTCCGCCCTGCAAAGACCGAAATGGTGCCCGCCGTGGCGCGCGCCCTGGCTTCGCGCAAGGCGGCCAAGCCGGCCGTGTCACCGGAGACGGCCCCCGAGCAGGCGCCCGCCGCCGCGCAAGCTGAAAAAGCGCATCACGAAGCACATTTACCCGTTGCACCGGTGGTTGCCGCGGTCGCCGCGGCTGCCGTTTCCGAGGCCGCCGTCGCCCCGGCCCTCAAGCTGAGCGCCGGTTCTGCCGATGAAGATGACTGGAGCACCTTCTGACGCCAGCCTCGCCAGCAGAAAACTTGGCGCGGCCCGCGGAAACGGTACCCGCCAACGACTGAGAGCGGGCATCAAGACTCGCCAAACACGGGGTTAGTTATCCATGGCAGCACAAAATTTGGCGCCAGTTTCGCCGACGCTCGCGTCGCGTGAGTTTTCCTTCACCGCCGAAGATTTCGGTCGCATTCGCGACCTGATCTACCGCCGCGTCGGCATTTCACTGTCCGACCGCAAGAGCGAAATGGTCTACAGCCGCCTGGCGCGACGCCTGCGTGTGGTGAACCTCGGCTCGTTCCGCGACTACCTGGATGCGCTGGAAAAAGGTCACCTGCCCGACGAGTGGGAGGCCTTCACCAACGCGCTGACCACCAACCTGACCGCGTTCTTCCGCGAGCAGCACCACTTCCCGATCCTGCACGAGCACGCCAAGGCCAAGCGCACGCCGTTTACCGTGTGGTGCTCGGCGTCTTCGACGGGCGAAGAGCCGTACTCGATCGCCATCACGCTGGCCGAGGCCTTTGGCTCGATGTCGCCCAGCCAGGTGAGCGTGATCGCTTCCGATGTGGATACCAACGCGCTGGCGCGCGCCCGCGCCGGCATCTACCCGATGGAGCGTGTCGCGGCCCTGTCGCCCGAGCGCCTGAAGAAGTATTTCCTGCGCGGCACCGGCAAGCAGGAGGGCTATGCCCGCGTGCGGCCCGAGCTGCAAGCCATGATCGACTTCCGGCAGATCAACCTGCTCGACCGCGATTGGCCGCTGCAGCAGAAGTTCGACGTGATCTTCTGCCGCAACGTGATGATCTATTTCGACAAGCCCACGCAGGCCAAGATTCTTGAGCATTTCATCGACGTGATGAAACCCGATGGCCTGCTGTTTGCCGGTCATTCGGAGAGCTTCCTGCAGGTCACCAAGGCGTGGACGCTGCGCGGCAAGACCGTGTATGAGGTCGCGCCCGAGCTGCGCGCCAAGATGGGGGCACGATGATCGAATTCGGCAAACGCGCGACCCCGCAATCGGCGGCCGAGCCCGTGCGCAGCGATAGCGGCATGAGCAGCGGCATGAGCGCGGGCGCCATGGCCACGCTTGCGCAATCGTCCGCCAGCACGCACGCGTACTACGACACCACCTTCGGCCGGCGCGCCATGAAAGTGCTGCCCGGCGAGTATTCCGTCACCACCGAAGACCTGATGCTGGTCACGGTGCTCGGCTCGTGCGTCTCCGCCTGCGTGCGCGACAAGACCCTCGGCATTGGCGGCATGAACCATTTCATGCTGCCCTCGCGCAATGAAGGGGAATCGATCCTGTCCCCGTCCATGCGCTATGGCACGCACGCCATGGAGGTGCTGCTCAACCAGCTCTACAAGGCCGGCGCCAAGCGCGAGCGCCTCGAGATCAAGGTGTTTGGCGGCGCCGCCGTGCTGGCCGGCATGAGCACGCTCGACGTGGGCGAGCGCAACGGCAAGTTCGTACTCGAATTCCTGCGCAACGAAGGCCTGACGGTCGCCGCCAAGGACCTCTTTGACGTGCACCCGCGCAAGGTGTATTTCGTCCCGTCCACCGGTCAGATCATGGTGCGCAAGCTGCGCTCGCAGAACTCGGCGGCCGACCTGGACAGCGAGGCGCAATACGCCAGCAAGCTGTCGAAGTCCATCACGACCAAGCCTGCCTCGCGCCTCCAACTCTTTACCTAGGAGACCGCTGAAAAACGATTCTGACGGCCCAGCGCCGCCTTGCCGTGCGACTTGTACCGTCTGCGTCGGCACTGATCCATCAGAACCGCTTCGCTTCGTTTTGCAACGGTCTCAACATTCCAGAAGACTTGCTCCCGAACATGAACGACAAACGCAAGATTCAGGTGCTGTGCATCGACGATTCCGCACTGATCCGCAGCATCCTGAAGGAGATCATCAACAGCCAGCCGGACATGGAAGTGGTGGGTGTGGCGCCCGATCCGATCATCGCGCGCGACCTCATCAAGCAGACCAATCCGGACGTGCTCACGCTGGACGTCGAAATGCCGAAGATGGACGGCCTCGACTTCCTGGAAAAACTCATGCGCCTGCGCCCGACGCCGGTGGTCATGATCTCTTCGCTGACGGAGCGCGGCTCTGAGGCCACGCTGCGCGCGCTGGAGCTGGGCGCAGTCGATTTTGTCGCCAAGCCCAAGCTGGGCATGCGCGACGGCATGAACGAATACGCCGACCAGATTGCCGACAAGATCCGGGCAGCGGCCCGGGCACGGCTGCGTCCGCGCACTGCAACACCGGTTGCGGCGACCGCCTCGGCAACGGCAGCGGCGCCCGGCGCACACGTTCGCGCGGACCACGCAGCGGTATCCCCGGCACCTGCGCGTACCCATTTCTCGTCGACGGAAAAGCTCATCATCGTGGGCGCTTCCACCGGCGGCACCGAGGCCATCAAGGATTTCTTGCTGGAAATGCCGCCCGACTGCCCCGGCATCCTGATCGTGCAGCACATGCCGGCGGGTTTCACCACGTCGTTCGCCAAGCGGCTGGACGGCCTGTGCCGCATCCGTGTGAAAGAAGCCGTGCACGGCGAGCGTGTGCTGCCCGGCCACGCCTACATTGCCCCGGGCGACATGCACCTGTCGCTCGGCCGCAGCGGCGCCAACTACGTCACCGAGCTGGACCAGGGACCGCCGGTCAACCGCCATCGCCCGGCGGTGGACGTGCTGTTCCGCTCCGCCGCGCGCAACGCCGGGGCCAACGCCCTGGGCGTCATCCTCACCGGCATGGGCAAGGACGGCGCGGTGGGCATGCTGGAAATGCGCAACGCCGGCGCCTACAACGTGGCCCAGGACGAGGCGTCCTGCGTGGTCTACGGCATGCCCAAGGAGGCCGTGGCCCATGGCGGCGTGCACGAAGTCCTGCCGTTGTCGCAGATCGGCCCGCACGTGCTGGCCAAGCTGTCGGCGCATGGTCGTGTGACGCGCGTATAACACATCACTTTGCGGGTACATTGGTTGCGGGGCGCAGCAGTCAGGCGCCCCGCACCGTTCCAGCGCTCAAGAATCGGCCACAGGCGCCGATAAGATTGCCAAGGAAGCCCGAAAACCCCCAATTCAGTAAGTTTGCGGAGATTGTGTCCATGGACAAGAGCCAGTACCGATTCCTCGTCGTCGACGATTTCCCGACGATGCGCCGGATCGTGCGTAACCTGCTCAAGGAACTCGGTTTTGCCAACGTCGACGAGGCCGAAGACGGCGCCGCCGGCCTGGCCAAGGTCAAGGAAGGCCGGTTCGATTTCGTGATCTCGGACTGGAACATGCCCAACATGGATGGCCTGCAGATGCTGCAGAGCATCCGTGCCGACGCCAACACCGCCATCAGCAAGCTGCCGGTGCTGATGGTGACGGCCGAGGCCAAGAAGGAAAACATCATCGCCGCCGCCCAGGCCGGAGCCAACGGCTACGTGGTCAAGCCCTTCACGGCTGCCACGCTGGACGAAAAGCTGGGCAAGATTTTCGAGAAGCTCGAAAAGGGGGCGTGATGAGCGAGATGCACGATGGCGCCCCGGCGCCGGCCGCCGAAGGTGCAGACCACGGCGACATGCCCGAAATGCTCCAGCGCATCGGCCATCTCACGCGCATGCTGCGTGAAAGCATGCGCGAGCTGGGCCTGGACAAGGGCGTTGAGAAGGCCGCCTCGGCCATTCCCGACGCACGCGACCGCCTGAACTACATCGCCAACATGACCGAGCAGGCGGCCACCCGCGTGCTCAACGCCATCGACGCCGCGCGGCCCGTGCAAGATGCGCTGGAGTCCGACGCCGAGGCGCTGGTCAACCGCTGGCAGTCGTGGATGGACCGCCAACTGGGCGACGAAGAGATTCGCGCACTCGTCGGCCAGACCAACGGCTTCCTGCGCAGCGTCCCGGAAAAGACGCGCGACACGAACCAGCAGCTCATGGAAATCCTGATGGCCCAGGACTTCCAGGACCTGACCGGCCAGGTGATCAAGAAAGTGCTGGATGTTGTCCAGCTCATCGAAAGCCAGCTCGTCGGGATCCTGCTCGACAACGCGCCGGAACACCTGCGCGTGGAAGCCGCGCAGGTTGCGACGACGCTGCTCAACGGCCCGCAGATCAATCCGGACCATCCGGACGTGGTCGCCAACCAGGAACAGGTCGACGACCTGCTGGAAAGCCTCGGGTTCTGAACCCGCATTGCCTGGCCCTCGCAGCCGCGAGGGCCGGCACGTCTTCTGCCGAACCCCGAGCGGGCGGCATCAACGTCAACTGCTTGCAGAGAACTGCCGCAAGCGCGTTGCCATTCCGGCCGACATCCAAGGCCGACCTCCAGAGCCCGCGATCAGGACATCCACCCGCGAGAGCACCGGTGCAAGCATCCGTTGCCCGGCGGCGTGGCCTGCGGCCATGATCGCCGCGCCAAGGCCGTTGACGTCGTCTACGTCGCGAGCGATCAGGGTCACGCCATGCGGCCCATGCGAAGGCAGACCCGTTTGCGGATCGAGCACGTGATGGAACCGCTGACCGTTGCGCATGAAGTAACGCTCGTAGTCTCCGGATGACGCCACAACCCCGTCGCTGAGGCCGACGACGCCCAGCAGCCGCTCCGGCGCAAGTGGATCGCGCAGGCCGATGCGCCATGCATGTCCTTGCAGCTTTCCGCCGGCCACCACATCACCGCCACCGTTGATCATGGCGTCGCGTATGCCGTGTTCTCGTAGCACGCGCATGCCTGCCTGCAGGATGGGCAGCTTGGCAATGCCACCCAGATCCAGCTTCATGCCTTGGCGCCGCAAGTAAGCGCTGCCGTTGTGCTCGTCCACAACCACGTCCCGATAGTTGACGAAGCGCCGCTCACGCGCCAACTCCGTGGGGCTCGGGATGCGGCCGTGCTCGGGCTCAAAGTTCCAGCCCGAGTACGCGCCGACGGTGATATCGAAGGCCCCGCGGCTTTGCTCCGAGACCTGTCTGGCGCGCTTGAGCGCCATCGCGACTTCCGGCGCCACCGGCACGGGGTTCCGCCCAGCGGCGCGTGCCAGTGCGCTGACCTGGCTGTCGGGCCGGTAGCGGCTCATCAAGCATTCGAGCCGCGCCATCTCCGCAAAGGCAGCGGCGATGGCGGCAGCGGCGGCGCCCGGTGTCGCGCCTTGCGCAACGATATCGACTTGCGTGCCGAGCAACCGCTTGGATGCACGCTCGACCAAGGGTCTGCCAGCGCGGGCCGTACGAACATGCCGACTGCCAGCAGCGGCACCCCGGCCAGGCAGCGCCGCCGGGCTAGGTTGAAGGAGGCAGGGGATGCATGGCATTACTGCGACTTCGCCACCATGTAGTCAACCGCAGCCTTGATGGCATCGTCGGGCAAGGTCGATCCGCCACGGGCGGGCATGGATCCCTTGCTGCCGTTGAACCCCTCCAGCGCGTGCTTGTAAAGGGTGTCCTTGCCTTGTGCGATGCGCGGGCCCCAGTCGGCCTTGTCACCGGGCTTTGGCGCGCCGGCCACCCCTGCGGCGTGGCACATCGAGCAGACGTTGCCGAACGTGCGCTTGCCCAGCACATTCTCGGGCTCCGCCGCTGCGGCAACCGTCGCTGCAGCAGGGTGCACTGGTTTGCGCCGGTGCGGCTGCCGTAGCGGCGGAAGCCGACGGCGCGGCGGGTTCCTTCTGACCGCACGCTGCAAGAACGGCAGCGCAAATCAGCATCAGGCCTAGGGTGGTTTTCGTGCGCATGGAAATCTCCTTGAGTCGGCGCGGGTTCCGAAATGAACACGAATCGCATTCTGTACGCTCCCTTCCCATAAAGATGTATAAAAAATGCGTTTTTCAAGAATCTGTGACGAAAGTCAATTGCTTCGGCTGCCTGCACCCTGAAGATGCCACTTGCCGAGAAGGTCAGAGCGCAGATGTGAGCCGGCATCTTTCCGCCCGGCTTTGTGAAAACCGATAGAGGAATCGATACAGGGATCGATGATGACCAAGCACCAACAATCGCCATCCACACAGCAGGAAGAAGCGCTGAGCGTACCGGGGCGGCGTCGCTTCATGAACAGCGCAGCGCTCGCCGGGTTGGCAACGGTGGTGGCATGCACAGACAAGGGCACGCCCGCAGCAGCACCCGCCGCATCTGCCAGTGCGCCCGCAGCCGCGGCCGCCGGGGAACACGTCATTGCGGGCTTGCATCCGAAGCCGGGTGAACTCGACACCTATTACGGCCTGTGGAGCGGCGGACATACCGGGGACATGCGCGTCATGGGCATGCCCTCGGGCCGCGAGATCCACCGCATTCCGATGTTCGTGCCGGATGCGCTGGTCGGCTGGGGCATCACGAACGAATCGAAGAAGGTGATGGGCACCAAGCCCGACGGCAGTCTGAAGTACACGGTGGGCGATACCCACCACGTGCATGCCTCGTACAAGGATGGCAATTACGACGGCCGCTATGCGTGGATCAACGACAAGATCAACTCGCGCCTGGGGCGTGTGCGGCTCGACTATTTCATCTGCGACAAGATCACCGAACTGCCCAACGTGCAGGGCTTCCACGGCATCTTCCCGGACAAGCGCGACCCGCTCGACCCGAAGATCAACTACACGACGCGCGTGTTCTGCGGCGGCGAGTTTGCGATCCCGCTACCGAACACCGCAGGCATCGACGACCCGTCCAAGTACCGCTCGCTGTTCACCTGCGTGGACGCCGAAAGCATGGAGGTGCGCTGGCAGGTGCTGATCGACGGCAATTGCGATCTCGTCGCAACGTCGTACGACGGCAAGCTGGCCGCAACCAACCAGTACAACACCGAGATGGGCGTGCACTACGAAGACATGATGTCTGCCGAGCGCGACGCCTGCCTGTTCTTCAACATTGCGCGCATTGAAGCGGCGGTCAAGGCCGGCAAGTTCAAGACCATCGGCGACTCCAAGGTGCCGGTGGTGGACGGCACGCACGCGGCCAACCAGGATCCGAAGACGGCGCTGACCGCCTATGTGTCGGTGCCGAAGAATCCGCACGGCGTCAATGCCAGCCCAGACCAGAAGTACTTCATCTGTGCCGGCAAGCTCTCGCCCACCGGTACCGTGATCGAGCTGTCCCGCGTGCTCGACTGGTTCGACGGCAAGCTCGCCAAGATCGACGACGCCATCGTGGCGGAGGTGGAACTTGGGCTCGGGCCGTTGCATACGGCGTTCGACGGGCGCGGCAACGCATACACAACGCTGTTCCTCGACAGCCAGATCGTGAAGTGGAACATCGATGCCGCGATCAAGTTCCACAACGGTGACAAGAACGCGAAGTACGTGGTCGACCGCCTCGACGTGCACTACCAGCCGGGCCACCTGAACGCATCGCAATCCGAAACGGTGGCCGCCGATGGCAAATTCCTTGCCGTGGGCTGCAAGTTCTCCAAGGACCGCTTCCTGCCCGTTGGCCCACTGCACCCGGAAAACGAACAGTTCATCGACATCTCGGGCGAGAAGATGGTGCTGCTGCAGGACCACCCGATCCGCAGCGAACCGCACGACTTCATCATCTTCAAGCGCGAGCTGCTGCACCCGAAGCAGGTCTACTCGCTGGACGACTTCCCGCTCGCCACCAAGGATCCGAAGCAATCCGGCGTGGTGCGCAATGGCAAGAAGGTGACGGTGCGCCTGACGTCGCAGGCACCGGCGTACAGCCTGCGCGAGTTCAAGCTGAAGAAGGGCGACGAGGTCACGCTGATCCTCACCAACCTCGACAAGGTCGAGGACTTGACGCACGGCTTCGCCATTCCGAAATACAACATCAACTTCATCGTCAACCCGCAGGAAACCGCATCGGTCACGTTCATTGCCGATAAGCCCGGCGTGTTCTGGTGCTACTGCACGCATTTCTGCCATGCACTGCACCTTGAAATGCGCAGCCGCATGATTGTTGAGGCCTGATCCCGAGGGCAGGCGCGCGTGCCCGGGTGCGGGCCCGCGCGCCCCACGAACTCCAAGATGCCATCCCGAAAACAAGGGTTCGCGGCGTGGGTCGCTGCGTTCCTCCTGATGCTGTTCATGGGCGTGCAGCCGGCGCAAGCGGGCCGCGGCGCCTATGAAGCCGAGTTGCCTGCCAACCTGGCCGAGGCCAAGGACCTGTGCTCGCTTGTACCGTGCGCCGACGTGTTTCCCGGCGCGGTGCGTTTCTCCGAACGGATGGGGCAACCACCGTATGTAGAAGCGTACGGCGCAGCGCAAGGCGGCAAGGCGCCCCTGCTGGGCTACGTGATGCTGTCCACCGACATCACGGACATTCCGGCCTATTCAGGCAAGCCCGTGGTGACGCTCATCGGCATGGACCGGCAAGGCCGCTATGTCGGCATCAAGGTCCTGAAACACTCCGAGCCGATCCTGCTGCTCGGGATTCCCGAGTCTGCGCTGCTGAACTTCAACAAGCAGTACATCGGCAAGTCGGTCAAGGACAAGATCGAAGTCGGCCAGTCGCGGCCTGACGAAGGTGTGCTGGGCGTCGATGCGATCTCGGGCGCCACCGTGACCGTGATTGCGCAGAACCAGGTGCTGGCGACAGCCACGTCTTCGGTGGCGCGGCAAGTCGGCATTCTTGCGCCCACGCGCCACGAGCCCGCGCGCTATGCGCAGACCGGCCAGCGCGCTACCTGGGCGGAGCTGGTCAAGCAGGGCAGCGTGCAGCGCTTGCTGATCCGGCCTGAGCAGCTTGGTCTGGAACGCGCGCCGGAACCGTTCATTGAACTGTGGTTTGGTGATCTCAATCATCCGGACCTGGGTGCGAGCCTGCTCGGCCAGTCCGCGTGGAACGATCTGCACGCGCAGCTCAAGCCGAACGAGCATGCAATCTTCGTCATCCGCACCGCGGGCGCCGCGTCGTTCAAAGGGTCGGGCTTCGTGCGCGGCGGCATCTATGACCGCATCCAGATCAAGCAAGGCGCGGAGTCCTTCACCTTCCGCGATTCGGACTACCTGAACCTCTATGGCCTGGCAGCCCCAGGCGCGCCGGCCTACACCGAGTCGGCCATCTTCGTGGTGCGCTCGCCAGCGTTCTCGGCGGCATATCCGTGGAAGCTGTCCTTCCTGGGCAACCGCGTCGATCGGGCCACCGGCACGCGCAGCTTCGTCACGTTCGATGCCCCGTACTGGATGCCCGAAGCGCTGCTGCAGGGCGGCCACCCGCATATCGACGAGCCGGAGGCACCCTGGCGGCGGGTCTGGCGTACGCGCGCGCCGCAGATCGCGCTGTTCATCGCGCTGCTCGTTTCGGTGGGCGTGGTGTACGCGCTGCGCGAGCGCCTGACGCGTCGCTCCACGCACAAGAACAAATGGCCGGTGAATGCCTTCAAGTACACCGCGTGGGCACTGAGCATCGGCTTCGTGGGCTTCGGTGCGATGGCGCAGCCGTCGATCACGCAAGTGCTGACCTGGTTCCACTCGCTGCTGTTCCAGTGGACGTGGTCGCTGTTCCTGACCGATCCATTCATCTTCTGCTTCTGGATCTTCATCATCCTGACGGTGTTCCTGTTTGGGCGGGGGCTGTTCTGCGGATGGCTGTGCCCGTTCGGCTCGCTGTCGGAAGCGCTGTACAAGATCGGCGGAAGGCTCGGCCTCAAGCGCTGGCAGCGTCATCTGCCGCGTGCCTGGCACGACAAGCTGAAGTGGCTCAAGTACGCCATCTTCTTCGGCCTGCTGACGGTGTCGGTGTTCTCGATGGGGCTGGCAGAGAAGCTTGCCGAGGTGGAACCGTTCAAGACGACATTCCTTGTCGGCATCAGCCATCGCGCGTGGCCCTACGGCCTGTTTGTCTGCACGCTGCTCGGGATCTCGTTGTTTGTGGAGCGCCCGTACTGCAAGTACATCTGCCCGCTGGGCGCTGCGCTTGCCATGCCGAGCACCTTCCGCTGGTTTGGCCTGCGCCGCAAGCAGGACTGCAACAGTTGCAAGGCGTGCGCCGTGGGTTGCGGCTCATTGGCGATCGACGCGGATGGCCGCATCGACCACCGCGAATGCCTGCACTGCCTCGACTGCATGGTGCTGTACACCGACGTCAAGGATGCCCGCCGCTGGCCAAGGAGCGCAAGCGCCGCGAGCGCGACGGGCTGGAGATCACCCCATCGGCAAGGACGGCTACTTCATTCCCATCCAGCCGGTACCGATGAGCCCGCGCGTGGCGCAAGGCCCCGACCCGCGCATGCCGACCGATCGCATGGTGCCGCCCGGACGCGAAGGCGCGCGTGGCCTGCGTTGGCTGATGCTGGAAGTGCGCGATCACCTGTGGCCGTGGAGCAGCAAGGGCTGGGCGTCTGCGCGCGGCCTGCAGATCGCGGGCGCTTCGCTTGCGCTGGCGGCAAGCGTGGCGTGGGTCCTGGCCGCGATGGGCCAGCTGTCGTCGGGCGCCGTCATCGCATGGTGGTTCGGCTGGAGCGTGTATGAGGTGCTGATCCGCCTGGCAGGTCGACGCTACGTCAAGGACGGCCCGTGGTGGCAAGCCAACTATCGGCGTGCAACCGTCATGGACATGCTGAGCTACGTCGGCTTCAAGAACCTGCTGATCGGCGCCGCGTTGTTCCTGGCCCTGAAGGCGCTGGGGTGGCTGCAGGTATGAGATGGCTGCCGGTGTTGCTCGTCGTCTGCGGCTGGCTTGCGGTTGCCCAGGGCGCTCGGTGCGCCAAGGCATTCGCGGGGGCTACGGTGCGCGTGGCGGCAGGGCAATCGCTGCAGGCGGCCATTGACGCTGCACATCCGCGCGACGTGCTCGAGATCGAGCGCGGCATGTACACCGGCAACCTCGTCATCAACAAGCCTCTGACGCTGCGTGGCCTCGATCGCCCGACGCTCAGTGGCGGCCAGCGCGGCGACACGATCCGCATCAGCGCACCGGACGTCGTCATCGAGGGCCTGATCGTCCGTGATTCGGGCGACAGCCTGAAAGACCAGAACGCAGGCATCAACATCCTACCCGGCGCGCATCGGGCCGTGGTGCGCCAGTGTGAGCTGACCTACAACCTGTTTGGCTTGTGGATCGAGAAAGCCAACGACGTGCGCATCGAGGCCAACACCATCACCGGCAAGCGCGACTACAACTCGGCGCAGCGCGGCAACGGCGTGGAGCTTTACAACACGCAAGGCGCACGCATCATCGGCAACAACATCAGCTTCGTGCGCGATGCGCTTTACGTGGACGTATCGCATCACGCCGTGTTCAAAGGCAACCGGCTTCACCACAGCCGCTATGGCACGCACTACATGAACTCCTACTACAACCTGTGGGAGGACAACGACAGCTATGCCAACCGGGGCGGCCTCGCCTTGATGGAAGTGCGCGACCAGATCGTGCGCAACAACCGCACCTGGGGCAATGCGGACCACGGGATCATGCTGCGCACGCTGCAGGATTCGGTGGTGGAGAACAACGTGGTGGCCGACAACGATCGCGGCTTCTTCATCTACGACGTTGAATACACGCAACTGCGCGGCAACCTCATCGTCGGCAACCAGGTGGGCGTGCACCTGTCGGCGGGTTCCACACGCAACGTGGTCCAAGGCAACGACTTCATCGGCAACCGCGAGCAAGTCCGCTACGTTGGCGCGCGGGACGAGGCATGGGGTGCCCGTACGGCGGCCGAGCGCAGGCAGGGCAACTTCTGGAGCGACTACCTCGGCTGGGACCGCGACGGCGATGGCATTGGCGATTTGCCTTACGAGGCCAACGACGTCGTAGACCGGCTGATCTGGCGCCACCCCGGCGTGCAACTGCTGCTGGCGAGCCCGGCGGTGCAGGCACTCAGGTTCGTCAGCCGGCAGTTTCCGATCCTGCGTGTGCCGAGCGTGGTCGACGCCTATCCGCGCATGCAACCCGCGAACCCCCATTGGAGCACCTGGCGTGACAGATCCCTTTCACGTTGACGAGACTGCCGCCATTTCACTGCGCGGCGTCAGCAAACACTATGGCGCCGTGCGCGCCGTCGACGGCGTTGACCTGGACGTCGGCTACGGCGAGCTGTTCGGCCTGATCGGGCACAACGGTGCCGGCAAGAGCACGCTCTTCAAGATGATGCTGGGGCTGATTCCCGCAACCACCGGCAGCATCCGCGTGGCCGGTGCATCGGTGCGCGGCGCCGCGTTCCGGGCGGCCCGGCGGCAGATCGGTTACCTGCCCGAGAACCTCGTCCTGTACGACAACCTGAGCGGGCTGGAGACCTTGCGGTTTTTCGCCCGGCTCAAGGGCGTACCGGCGGCCGATTGCGCGCCGCTGCTTGCCCGCGTGGGGCTTGCGGGTGCGGCCGACAAACCGGTGCGTGCCTACTCCAAGGGGATGCGGCAGCGCCTCGGGTTTGCGCAGGCGCTGTTGGGTACGCCACGCGTTCTTTTCCTCGATGAGCCGACGAATGGTCTGGACCCGGCGGCCATTCACGACTTTTACGCCACGCTGCAAGGATTGCGCGAGCAGGGCGTCACGATCCTGATCACGTCGCACATCCTGGCCGAGCTGCAGCAGCGCATCGACCGCCTTGCCATTCTGGCCGACGGCCGCGTTCTTGCACTTGGCAGTGTCGCTGCACTGCGCGCACGCGCCGATCTGCCCCTGACGCTGGCCGTGCGGGTCGAGGCCGGCGCGCGCAGCGCACTGTGGGCGCAACTCGCGCCCTTGTGCGCACACGGCGCAGAGATCGTCGACGGGCAGGCCGAGCACGAGATGCTGCTGCGCTGCAGCCGCTCGCTCAAGATGGACGCCCTTCAGGCACTGCAGCCGCTGGGCGGGCGCCTGCTCGATCTGCAGATCCACGAACCGTCGCTCGAAGACGTGTTCTTCGGCCTCAGGCAACGGAGGCCGCATGACCGGCATCGAATATCGGCAGGTGGCCGCCGTCGCCGCCAAGGAACTGCGCGATCGTCTGCGCAACCGGTGGGTGCTTGCGGTGGCCGTCGTGTTTGCGGTGTTCTCGCTCGTGATCAGCTACTTTGGCGGCGCCGAGCAGGGCACGCTCGGCCCGCGCTCCATCGAGTTCGTCATCACCAGCCTGGTCAGCCTCGTGATCTACCTGATCCCGCTGATTGCCCTGTTGCTCGGGTTCGACGCGGTTGTCGGCGAGCGCGAGCGCGGCTCGCTCGATCTGCTGCTGGCACTGCCGCTCACACGCGTGGAACTGCTGCTGGGCAAGTACCTCGGGCTCGCCGCGGCGCTCACGCTGTCCACGCTGGGCGGGTTCGCGCTGATGGCGGTGCTCCTATGGCACCAGTTCGGCGGGGCGGGGCTGTATCAGGCGGCCGGCTTCGTGCTGAGTTCAGTGCTGCTTGGGCTTGTCTTTCTGAGCCTGGCGCTGTGCGTTTCCGTCGTCAGCCGTGAACGCACGCGGGCTGGCGCCGCCATCGCGCTGTGGTTTGGCTTCGTGCTGGTGTTCGACCTGTTGCTGCTCGGCCTGTTGGTGGCCACCGGCGGCAGCTTTGGCGGCCAGGCGCTGGCGTATCTGCTGTTGCTTAACCCCACCGACATTTTCCGCATCCTCAACGTGTTTTCGCTGGACCAGCTGCGCGGCCTGCATGGCCTCGTCAGCATCGTGCCGCCTGCCCTGGGCAACCCGTGGGCGATGGGCGGGGCGATGCTGGCGTGGATTGCCGCGCCGCTGGCGCTGGCCGCCTGGAGATTCCGCACATGAACCCGGATCGTCGCCGCCTGCTGGCGGCTGCCCTGGCCGGATCGGCCACCCTCGTCGGCCTGGCTGCCTGTGGCCGGCAGGCCGAAGCCACCCTTGTCCCCGCTGAAGCCGACGCGGCCACCACCTGCGACCTGGACGGCATGCTGGTGGCGGAGTATCCCGGGCCCAAGGCGCAGCTCTATTACCAGGGCGACGCAACGCCGCACTGGTGCTGCGATACCGTGGAAATGTTCAACACGCTGCTCAAGCCGGAGCAGGCGCGGCCGATCCGGGCGGCGCTTGTGCAGGACATGGGCCAGGCCGACTGGGAGCATCCTCGCGGCCACTGGTTTGATGCCAGGACCGGCTATTACGTGTTCGGCAGCCGGCGCCGCGGCTCGATGGGGCCGACGGTCGCCAGCTTCCGGCTGGAAGCCGATGCCCGCGCGTTCATGGCCCGCGATGGCGGCAAGCTGCTGCGCTACGCCGAAGTGACGCCCGACATGGTCGACCTCAGCGGCGGCGCGCTGCACGACGGGCGCATGTAGCCATGCGGCTGCGTCGATCAGGCTTGACGGCAATGGTTCTGCTGGCGGCCTCGCTCTGGTGGTATGGCGTGCATGCGAGCCGCCGCGTCGAGCCCGAGATCCCCACCGAGATCTGCTTTGTCGCAGCGCCCACGCCCTATGACCCGCGCTCCGGCGTCGCGCCCGATGCGCCGCGCGCCATCCCGCCCCACGCACGTTGCCCGGTCTGCGGCGCATTTCCGTCGCGCGTGCCGGACTGGGCAGCCCAGGTGATCTTTGCCGATGGCGATGCGTACTTCTTCGACTCGCCCTTGAGCCTGTTCATCTACTTGCGCAACCTGCCGCGCTACGCCGCCGGCCGGCAGGCCACCGACATTGCCGCGGCCTATGTGCGCGCGGTGGGCGACGGCGCTGGATCGCCGCGCTGCAGGCCGTCTACGTATGGGGCTCCGATGTGCCTGGGCCGATGCGCAGGGCAATCTGCCGGCCTTCCAGAATCACACCGATGCGCGCGCTTTCATTGCGCGCCATGGCGGATCGGTCATGGGTTCCGCCGGCATTACCGCAGAACGCCTGCGGGCGTTGGAGCCCACGCAGCCCCATCCGGCCGGTCAGCACACCTAGCGCACGCAGGCTGGTGGGCCGAGCAGGCTTGATTGCACCGGACGGCCCCATGTTGGCGTGGTTCCCGAGGCTTTCTGTCGATAAGCCGCCCCAGAGGCCGCTTTTCGGCGCTTCAATGGGCGAGGGTGCCTCGGATAATGCGACGGTCGGCCAACCTGCCGGCCTGTTCCATCCACCCTCGCACGCCCGGCATGTCCGAAGAAAGCGATCTCGAAAAAACCGAACCAGCCTCTCCGAGGCGCCTCGAGCAGGCGCGCGAGGAAGGCGACGTTCCCAGATCACGGGAACTGGCTTCGTTCGCCCTCACGGCGGTGTCCGCGGGCGGTTTGTGGGTGATGGGCGACTCGATCGTGCGGGCTGCGTCGTCGTTTCTGGCGCGCTGCCTGGAGTTCCACCGCTACAACTACGCCAGCGGGCAGGACCAGTGGAACTACGTGACGGGCCAGTTCATGCCGCTGGCCATGGCGCTGGGCGGGTTGATGCTGATCCTGGTGATTGCCGCGCTGTCGCCGCTGGCGCTCACGCGCGGGGCCATCTCGTTCAAACCGCTGGCCCCCGATATTTCGCGCCTGTTCAAGCTGCAGGGGCTGACGCGCATGTTTTCGCTGGAGGGGCTGATGGAGCTGCCCCGCCTGCTGATCAAGCTGTTCCTGATTGCCGGCGTGGGCTGGCTGCTGGTCCGGTATTACCGGGGTGACCTGATCGAACTGCCGCAGCAGGACCTGGGCGTGGCCATGCGCGACACCCTGCACGTGGCCGGCGTGGCCTTCCTCTGCATGGCGGCGGTGATGATGCTGGTGGCGGCCGTGGATGTGCCGCTGTCGTTGTGGCAATACGCGCGCAAGCACCGCATGACGAAGGAAGAAGTGCGCAAGGAGCACCGCGAGTCCGAAGGCGATCCGCACGTCAAGGGCCGCATCCGCAACCTGCAGCGCCAGGCCGCCCAGCGCCGCATGATGGCCGACGTGCCCAAGGCCGATGTGATTGTCACCAACCCGACGCACTACGCCGTCGCGCTGCGCTATTCCGAGAAGGAAGGCGGCGCGCCGCGCGTGCTGGCCAAGGGCGCCGACATGGTGGCCGCCAAGATCCGCGAGCTGGGGACGGAGCACAAGATTCCCATTCTGGAAGCGCCCCCGCTGGCCCGCGCGCTGTACCGCCATACCGAGATCGGCCACCAGATTCCCGAAGCGCTGTACGCCGCCGTGGCCGAGGTGCTTGCCTATGTCTACCAGCTGCGCCGCCTGCATCAGGTGGGCGGCCGTGTGCCGGTGCGCCCGACCGACCTGCCGGTGCCCGCCGATATGGACCCGGGGCCGCAGCCCGGGCCGGACGACGAGCCCGAAGACGCCTAAACCGTCGCTTGCCGAGTAAAAAGCCTCACGCGTCGAGCTCAGAGCTCGGATCGCCGAGCAAAAAGCCTCACGCGCCGAGCTCTGAGCTCGGATTGCCGAGCAAAAGCTCCACGCGTCGAGCTCCGAGCTCGGATCGCCGAGCAAAATGCTCCGCGCGTCGAGCTCCGAGCTCGGATTGCCGAGCAAAAAGCCTCACGCGTCGAGCTCAGAGCTCGGATCGCCGAGCAAAAAGCTCCACGCGTCGAGCTCCGAGCTTGGACCGCCGAGCAAAAGCCTCGTGCTCGGCACTTTTTGCGCGGCGGACGGGCGTTTGAGGTTCGGGCGCGCCTGACTTGGCGCGCAACTTGACCAGGCAGACGGCGCCAATGGCCGCTTCCGCCCCCCGGTGGGAGGGTATTTCAGAGAAAAGCCGCCTTTTGGGCGGCTTTCTCACGTCTTCGATTTGGCAGCCCCCACGGCAAGATGGCACCCATCGAAAAGCCCCCGCTGCACGACCCGCCAATGAACGCCGCACTGCTCCGAGTCACCGACATCCTGCGCAAGGGCGACTACCGCTCCGCCGCGGGCCCGGTGCTCATCATCCTGATCCTGGCGATGATGGTGCTGCCATTGCCGCCGTTCATCCTCGATCTACTGTTCACCTTCAACATCGCGCTGTCGATCATCGTGCTGCTGATCAGCATGCACACGCTCAAGCCGCTGGATTTCTCGTCGTTCCCGAGCATCCTGCTGATCACCACGCTGATGCGGCTGTCGCTCAACGTGGCGTCCACGCGCGTGGTGCTGATGGAAGGCCACACCGGCCCCGACGCCGCCGGCAAGGTGATCGAGGCCTTCGGCCACTTCCTGGTGGGCGGCAACTACACCGTCGGCATCGTGCTGTTCGTCATCCTAGTCATCATCAACTTCATGGTGATCAGCAAGGGCGCGGGCCGCATCGCCGAGGTCAGCGCGCGCTTCACGCTCGATGCGATGCCCGGCAAGCAGATGGCGATCGACGCCGACCTGAACGCCGGCCTCATCCGTGAGGACGAAGCCCGCAAGCGCCGCACGGCCATCGCGCAGGAAGCTGAATTCTTCGGCTCCATGGACGGTGCGAGCAAATTTGTGCGCGGCGATTCGGTGGCCGGTATCGCCATCCTGCTGATCAACATCGTCGGCGGCCTGGCCGTGGGCGTGCTCCAGCACGGCATGGACGTGGGCCACGCCGCCACCAACTACACGCTGCTGACCATCGGCGACGGCCTGGTCGCACAGATTCCCGCGCTGGTGATCTCCACCGCGGCGGGCATCATGGTCAGCCGCGTCTCCACCGACAAGGACGTCGGCCAGCAACTGTCGAGCGAGCTGTTTGCCATGCCGATGGTGCTGATGACGACCGCCGGCGTGCTGGGCCTGCTGGGCCTGGTGCCGGGCATGCCGCACATCCCGTTCGTGCTGTTTGGCGGCGGTCTGGGCTATCTGGGCTGGTACCTCAAGAAGAAGCGCGAAGTGCCCGAGGTCGAGCCCGTGCTGCAGGCGATTGCCCCGGTGGATACGCCCGAGGCGAGCTGGGACGACGTGTCGTGGGTCGACGTGCTGGGCCTGGAAATCGGCTACCGCCTGATCCCGCTGGTCGACAAGAGCCAGGACGGCGAGCTGCTGCGCCGGATCAAGGGCATCCGCAAGAAATTCACGCAGGACATGGGCTTCCTGGCGCCGGTGGTGCATATCCGCGACAACCTGGAGCTGGGCCCGTCGTCGTACCGCATCACGCTCAAGGGTGTGGAAATCGGCCACGGCGAAGTGCAGCAGGGCAAGTTCCTCGCCATCAATCCGGGTGGCCAGGACGGCCTGGGCGGTCATGGCGGCATGGGTGGTCGCCTGGGCACGCAACTGCCCGGCACGCCCACCGTGGACCCGACGTTCGGCCTGCCGGCCATGTGGATCAACGCCGATGTGCGCGATCGTGCGCAGGCCGAGGGCTACACCGTGGTCGATTGCAGCACGGTCATCGCCACCCACGTCAATCAGTTGATTTACACCCATAGCACCGAGCTTCTCGGCCGTTTGGAAGTGCAGCAGTTGCTCGATCATTTGGGCAAGGAAGCACCGAAGCTGGTCGAAGACGTTGTACCGAAGCTGTTGCCCGTCGCGACCGTGCAGAAGGTGCTGCAGAACCTGCTGGACGAAGGCCTGCATATCCGCGACATCCGCACCATCGTCGAGACGCTGGCGGAACACGGAGGCAGGACGCAAGACCCCGCCGAACTCACCGCCGCCGTGCGTGTGGCGCTGGGCCGGGCGATTGCCCAGCAGCTCTTCCCGAACAAGACCGAAATGCAGGTCGTCACGCTTGACCCGAATCT
>NZ_JAPNUG010000034.1:0-45624 GCF_036631435.1 Ralstonia sp. 1B3
TGCAGTGAGTGAGGTTGCTGGCCGGGGCATTCGGTGTCCCGGTTGTGCTTCACAGCGCTCGGCGTGGCCACGCTACGCCGGGCGCGATGCGTTTTGGTTGCGGGGCCATCCGAAGGTTGAGGACGTGCGCAGCGAACGCAACAGGCAGCAGCACGCCGTACGTCTATGGGTTGGGCGCGACGCTGCGGATCAGGTTGTTGGCTTGATCGGCAACATACAGGTTGCCGCTCGTGTCGACCGCGATCCCGGCGGGTTGATTGAACATCGCGGTGTTGCCTGCGCCGTCGGTGCTTCCCGGATTGAGGGAGCCGGCCAGGGTGGCGACCACGCCTGCCGGCGTCACCATGCGGATCAGGTTGTTGCCGTCGTCGGCGACATACAGCACGCCGTTGGTGCCGATCGCGATTCCCACCGGCAGCGAGAACGTCGCCGCAGTCCCCACGCCGTCATCACTCCCTGTCGCGCCGGGCCGCCAGCGTCGTGACCATACCTGCCGGCGAAATCTGCCGGATATCGCTGTTGAACCACTCCGCCACATACAGCGTGCCGGACGGAGAGCGCGCGATGCCCGACGGGCCATTGAAGGTGGCGAGGGCGGCCGCGCCATTGTCGCTGCCCGCCGTGGTCGTGCCGGCCAGCGTTGTCACCACCCCGGCCGGCGTGATCTTGCGGATCATGTTGTTGCTGTAATCCGCCACGTAGACGTTCTCGGCGGCGTCAACCGTGATGCCCAGCGGGTTGTTGAACGAGGCGCCTGCGCCGACGCCATCGGAACTGCCCGCAGTGGCCGAACCGGCAAGCGTCGTGACCGTGCCGCCTGGCGTGATCTTTCGGATGTCGTTACCGTAGAACTCGGTCACATAGATGTTCCCGCTGGCGGCCACGGCAATGCCGACGGGCGTCGCGAACTTGGCGCTGCCCGCCATGCCATCGACATGGCCGGGGCTGCCTGTGCCCGCCAAAGTCGTTACGACGCCACCCGGCGCGATTTTGCGAATGACGTGGTTGCCGTAATCGGCCACATACAGGTTGCCCGAGGCGTCCCGCGCAACACCGCTCGGCTGGCGGAACGACGCAGCCGATCCCGTACCGTTGGCATACCCGGCGGTGGTGGACCCGGCGATGGTCGACACCATCGACTGTGCGACCGCGCAGTTGACGCTCACGCCATTGACATCGCCGTTGGCCAGCCCCGTGCCGTTTGCAACGGAGCAAGACTGCCAGAGCGGTTTGGCGCTGACCGAGACAGCGTAGGCGCCCCCGCCGCGACGGGGACCGGAAAGCTGAAACCGCCATCTGCGGCCTGGACGATCGGGTCCGCACCGTTGTTCAGCAACGTGAGGCTGCCGTAGTCGAGCAACCCCGTGACCGTTCCCGCAATGGTGTAAGAGGCTGGAGCAATGGGGGTGACGGGGCTGACCGGGCTGACCGGCGAGCCGATCGGCGCAACCGGCTGCGTTGCGCTCGGTGGCGGGGTGGAGGCCGCATCGTCGCCGCCACCGCCGCATGCGGCCAGGATCAGGCAAATTGGAATGGCTTTCAGAAGCGGAGGGCGTGCGAACGGCATGGCTCGGTGCTGGGCAAACAACGATCAGATTTGGGTGGTGGGCCTCTCAACCCCAGCGATGGGGGCGCGGCATGTGTCTTCTGCGCCGCCGTATAGACCGTTTCTGATAGGACGCCAAACCGGGCGATGTGACGCAAACGCTTGACCGTTCTTGCGCACGCTCGCTTCGATGCTTCGCTGGAAATGCAAGGGCTCGTTGTAGATCGGCACCGGTTCCTGAATCTGTAGCCGTGCCTTGACGAAAACGGCTCTGGGTGCGGGTTTTCCTCCACATGCGTGGCGGTTCCCCCACCGATTTACCGGGATGGCATAGCGTCGCCCTTACGTTTGCCGCGATGGCCGCGTTCGGTCAGCGGATCCCCGTGTTCGTTGAATTGGGTGTAGATCGTGGCCAGCGCAGATTGAACCTTGCGCATGCGAACTCGGTAAAACATGAACGCGGCCGATAGCGCAGCCAACAAGAGACCCGAGGCCGGACCGATGATCTCGGCGCGCTTCCAGAGTGCTTCATCGTCGGCGGGAGTCGCGCTGTGGCTTTCGAGCGCGACACGTGGCGCATCGCCATTCTCTGTGGATGGTGCCGCCGCTGCCGCTGCCGCTGCCGCTGCCGGCGCCGGCGCCGGCGCATTCTTCAAGGCCGCGAGCCGGCGCATATCCGCCAGATTCTGCTCAACTTGCGCAAGGCGCGATTCGAGTTCACGGATCGCCTGCCTGGCCGCAACCAATTCCTCGTTGAGCTGCTCCACTTTTGCGCGCTCTTGCGTGCCCGAAGCGGAAATGTGCAGCGCGTCCTTGTCGGATGCATTGGCTGGTGCAGAAGTCGGCCGGCTGCCGGCAGCAGGGTTCGCATTTGCCCCGGGCTCGGTGGTCACCGCCTGCGTCAGCATGCGGATCTGGCGTTCGGCCTCGCTCCTTGCCACCGCGGTGATTTCCTCGGCCGACGGCACACGCAGCGCGGCGCCGACGCGCAGTCGGTTGATGTTTCCGCCAATGAAAGCGCGCGGATTGCCCCGGTAAAACGCGAGCGCGGTCTGCTCGGCAGATACGTCCGCCCTGTTTTGCACGGCACCGAGCGCGATCTGCGAGAGGCTGTCGCCCGCCTTGACGGTATAAGCCGCTTCGGTACGCCCGCCGTCTTCACCTGCAGGAAAGGTGGCGGCCGAAGACAAGGGACGCGCACCGTCTGGCTGACTGCCGGTCGCCGTGCTTGCAGCGGGAGAGGCTGCAGCTGTCGCTGCCTGCTTCTCGGCGCGTCGTGCCGGCGCACCGTCAGGCGAAGACACCGCGGAAGTGGGCGCGACTTTGCGTTGGGCCTGCAGGAAGGTGGTAGGTGCGCTCGCCGCGCCCGGCGGGCTGAGCAGCACCGTATACGCCGCCAGCATGTTTCCGCCCGGCGCTGCCAGACGCACGACGATATCCGCAATGGCGTCCATTTGCGGCGCGGTGGAGTACACGCGAACGGCATAGCCGCCGTCTTGCCGCTGCACCAGGCTCGTCCGCAACGAAGTCGCGCCTGCGCTGTAAGGCACGCCGGCGGCAAGGTAGGTTTCGCGGTTCCCGGGTTGCGGCACAAGCGTTTGAGCGTCGTGCGGGCGCAACCCTGTCAACTCGATTTCCGCATCCAGCGGCTGGCCAATGTTCGAATGCAGATGCAGCACGCCCAGCTCAACTGCGTGCCCAGCCGGCATGCAGGCCCACAGCGCTGCCGCTGCGCCCGCAGCCAGCGACTGCCGCGCAGGCCAATGCGCAATTCCTCCACGAAATTGCTTTTTCATTTTGATTGCTCCCCTTGTATTGCTGACACCCGAGTTATTGGTTTGGGGGGTGGTCGGGAAGGATAGAGCGTTTCGTCCGAGTGCCGGCGCCGACGTCGGGGCAGTTGAGAAAAATTCAGAGTTCGGGCGGCGTGCCGGTTCCGGACTTGGTGCTGAAGGCGTCACCCGAAGCCCGAGCGGGGTCGGCCCCAGCCGGCAATGACGCATGCGCTTAGCGGCTGAAGCGATCCCGCAAGCTCGCACTCTGGTTCAGGCTCGTCAGCATCGCATCGAGCCAGTGCTCATCTGCCCCGGCCGTCGGCACGTCCGCGCATGCGTCCTGTGCTCGGAGGTCTGATCGGCCGCATGCCTGAGAACCACCGGGCGCATGGGTTTGGCGGCATCCTGCTGTGGTTGCGGCGCAGCCTCTTGTGCTCGGGTTTGACCGGCAAGCGGCAACGGCGCACGTGCTGCCAGCTTGCGGGTCAGGATGCCTTCCACGGCGCGCGCATAGATGCCGTTTTCCCCTGGCGACTCGGAGTGATAGGCGCCGATGGCATGCCAGCTGTTGCCGTGCAGTTGCACCTTTCGCGCCAGATGCCATGCGGCCACATAGGCGCTGACGCACGGGTCATAGAGCATCTGGCGGCCGATGCCGTAGCGCGACAGTTCGGGCAGGTGGATCGTATTGATCTGGAACATGCCCAGGTCTTCACTGCCGTTGCGGTTCCGGTTGTGCGCTTGCGGGTTCAGGTGCGATTCCTGATACCCGATCGCGCGCAGGACTTGCGCGTTGACGCCGTGATAAGCGGCGGCATCGTCGATGCAATCGGCCAGGGCTGCAGCGGGCAGGCAAGCCAGCAGTGCGACGGCGAACACCAGCCCCCGGCGCAGCGCGGCGGCGTAACGCTTACGCCCCCGCATGCTCTTGCCTGCCGGCGCAGGCGCGCGTCATGGGGTGGCGTTGTTGCAGGCGTTGCTGCCGCCAGGTGCGATACGTTTCGCGACGCGTGGGCCGTACGGCATGGGTGGTTGCGCGACGCTCCCGCGCGGCCATGATGCGAGACGATTGGGCATGCATTGCGAATCTCCGGTAACGAGCATGCGCGCATCATAGAAATGGCTGCGCGGTGGTGCGCGCGGGCTGTGCGAACTAGGCGGGCCTGCAGCGAAACCGTGTCGACAGCGTGCGTTGGCATGACCGTTCGCTGTGGGCGCAACGGGTTCGTCCTGCCACGGGCCGGGTTGTGCGGGGGTCCATACGATCAGCAAACAGGCGGAAAGGGCGTGTTGCCCGCCGCTGACTGCCACTCATCTTCTTGGGCCCATCATGCAATCACATTACGGTAGTGTCCCCATGCTGCCCCACACCGTCGCACAGACCCGCGCCGACCCGGATGCGGCGGACGCCGGTGTCTCGGTCACCGGAAAGCTGTCGCGCGCATTGCGGCGCGCGCTGCAGCGCGTGCGAACCGGGCACGCCGAGCCGTCGCCTGCCGCGAACCGATTCCACGTGTCGGTACCGCACCATGACCGACAGCCGGCGCCGACGACTTCGCGCGCGCAGCATCAACAACGCGCAGGCGCGGCGCGCGATGCGCAGCGCATCCAGCAAGCCATGCCGCAGGGCCACGGCTTGCGGGCCCCCATTCCGCCGACCGATGCCAGCCGCTGGCTGTCCGTATGCGAGGCGGTGGCCGGATGGCAGCAAGAGATGGCGCGTCGCCTGCACCGCTATAGCGGCCCATTGTTGACCGACACGGCGCGGCCCACGGAGCAGGGTCTGGCACTGGCCGCCACGCGCATGCTGCTGGCCATGCAACAGAAGAGCCGGCACCTCGTGCTCGACGGTATTCCGGTGATGCGGCTGCCGGCGGCTCTGTGCCTTGCCGAAGAGCTGGAGCGGCTGACCGTTCACGATTGCGATCTGTTTGAGTGGCCGGCGTCCGGCGGTTTGCCGGTCAACCTGAGCGCGCTGCATTTCGCTCGCAACCCACGGTTGACGGCGTTGCCGGGGCGCATGGGCAAGCTGTTGCAACTGAAAGAGATCGTCGTGCTCGATTCGCCGCTGCGTGCGCTGCCGTCGTCGTTGTCGCAGCTGCCGAGGTTGGAGCGGCTGGTGCTGCAGGGCACGGATCTGCGCATCGTGCCCGTGGAGCTTGGTGCGCTGGCTGCGTTGCAAACGCTGACGCTGGCATCCAACAAGCTGCTCGTGCAATTGCCCATCAGCCTTGGCCAGCTTGCGCAGCTGCGCGAGCTGCAGTTGCGTGGCAACCCTCTGCTCACTGTCTTGCCAGACACGCTCGGCAACCTGGCCGAACTCGAGCGTCTGGACCTGCGCGAGAACTGCGCCATCACGGCACTGCCCGAATCGCTTGGGCGACTGCGCAAGCTGCGTCATCTCGACGCCTCCGGCATGGCGAGTCTCGTCGCCGTGCCGGAAGGCATTGGCCATTGCACGCAACTCCGTACGCTGCGCCTGCGCGATTGCGGATCGCTGCGCAGCTTGCCTGCGTCCGTTGGCAACCTGACGCAGCTGACACACCTCGATTTGCGCGGTTGCTACGCATTGTCGGGCCTGCCCGAAGCGCTTCGCGAGCTGCCGGCGGCATGCCGTGTCGATGTGCCGGCGCATCTGTCGGCACGGCTGGCCGAATTGCGCCCCGCAGCTGCCACCGTTGCGACAGCCGGCTCCGGCATTGCGCCGGATTGGACGGCACTGCGCCAGGAGTGGCGTGCGCGCCTGCAGCCCTATGACGCCGAATATGGCAGCGATGCCCTGTGTATCTGGATGGAACGCTATATCAACGCCATCGCACCCGACGCCGTGCGCGCCTACCGCGACAGCCGCCGTCTCGGCCTGCTGGTGGATGGCCTGTGCGAAATGGCAGCGCTGCGCAGCGCCGTATTCCAGAGAGCGCAAGAACGCTATGCGCTGGGTTGCCTGGACGAAGAGGGTCTGCCGCTTGACGTGCTGATGGCGTTGCTGGTGGGCGAGCGCTTGCGCGAGCCCGAGCTGCCGGAAGATGCGGCCGCGCGCATGGTACGCGCGGAGGCGTTTGCAGCATTGCTCGAATATGGCGCGGCCGGCGGGTCGATCGACGAAGCCGTTCAGAAGCTCGCGGCCTGGCCGCCGCTGCAAGGCTACGTCGCGCGCTATGTCAGGGCTGGGGAAGGTGTCGCACAGCGGCACGTTGCTGTCGCGCGCGAGTGGCTGCACGCCGGCTAGCACCGCTGTTCAATGTTGTTCCCATGGGCCGGCTTGATGCCGGCCTTTGTCTTGTGCGCCTACGGCAGCACAGCAGGACGCTTGCCGGGCAAAAAAAGCCAGCCCGGGCGCATCCTGGGCTGGCTGCAGAGCGTGCCTTCCGCGGGCTTTACGTCTCCGATGGGCCCTCTTCGGTCGGGAATGCGTTGCCGAGCAGCGCCTTGCGGCGTTGCAGTTCCTGCTGTGCCTGTTGGCTGATCGGCAGGTTCATGGCAGCGAGCCGCTGCAGATCGGCCAGCTTCGCCTGCTTGACCGATGCCTTGGCCGGCTCCAGGCGCATGCGCAGCTGGCCAATGGTGCCCGACGGTTGCGGTTTGCCATGGAGTGCAGCCTGCGTTCGGTTGTTCTCGCGTTGCAGCGCCTTGGGGTTGCGCACCAGCGACTGGATGCCGATGTTGCGCTCCTCGGTATGGAACAGAGCGGCCGAGTTGATTGCGCGCGTGTTGCCGATGATCTTCGAGAACGCGTCGAGCAGCGGGCGGCCCTGGTTGGAGTCGCACAGATAGTCCGCGCGTTCCTCGATGGTGGTCATGGCTTGCAGGCGCGCTCGCATCGCGTTCACGTCGAGGTGGCTCACGTCGATCGGCTTGGCTAGCGGTTCGGCCAGCTTGAACAGCTCTTCGCCGTTGGCGGTGGAGCCCGGCGCGTGCGCCGCCACCTGCGTCGACACCTGGGCCGCACGTGCGAACGGCGTCGCAGCGTGATAGCGCACGAACTCGTTCTTGATCTGGACGGGGCGGTTCTCAGCCGCCGCGGCGTTGATCTCCTGCGTGGCGGCTGCGTACTTCGCCACCACGTCGGCCATCAGATTCGGGTTGGCGAGATAGCGATCGCGTTGTACCGGATTCGCATCGAACGCCTGCCGCAGCGCGGCGTCTTCGCGATGCGCTTCCGCGTCGACGATCTTGGCGAGAAACGGGTGCTGCATGATCAGGTAGCTCGTGTCGGAGCCCATCACCTCGCCTGCGTAGCTCTGCGTGCTGTCCGTATGAGAGACGGACGGTGTGAACGTGCCGTGCGGTGTCGGGACCGTTATCGCCAGGCTCATGCCGCTGTTCTTGTTGCGCAGGACGCGCGCGTATTGGAGCTCCATCGGGGCATTCTGTACGTCAGGCGCCTGACGCAACTTGACGACCAGGCTGGTGCCGTCGGTCACGTTGAGCAGCAGCCCCTGCGTCTGGCGGATCAACTCATGCGGGTCGAACTTCTCGTCCTGCAGCCGCATGTTCGGCGCGAATTTCTCGATGGCCGCTTCGATGGCCTTGTTGAGGATCGCGCCGGTAATGGGTGCACTGCCCTGCGCTGTGAACGTCAATTGCAGGAACTTGCCCGTACGGCTGGGGTTGGGTTGATGATTGGCGTTCATCAGGCGTGCCTCGGCGGTGAGCGAAATTTGCCCCGCGCCATTGCCGACCGAGATGGAGCCCGTGAAAGGCCCCAGTTGCACTTTGCCGGTGGACCGACCGAAGCGGTTGACGATTGCGTTGAGCGCACTGCTCTGCGCGCCGCCGGAAACCGTTGCCTTCAGTGCTGCATCCCAGCGCTGCCACAGCGATTTGTCTTTCAGCGGGCCGTTCTTCTGCACGTCGTAGTTCTTGAGCGGCAGGTAGGTCTTGTCCAGCATCTCACGCGCGGTCTTGTACATCGAATCCGCCGTCAAGATGGCTTCGGCTGCAGCCGTACCGTGCTCCTCGCGCTGCGCCATCTGCTGCTTGACGACAGAGATATGCGCACCCACGCAGCCCAGCGCCAGGCTGATGGCAGCGTGGCTCTTGGAGACGAACGCTTCGGGGTGGGCCAGCGCATCCTTCTGCGGGTAACGGCCCTGCCACACGGTCTGGTTAATGTGTGCGAAGGCGGCTTCTCGATGCTGGGTCAACGTACCGCGCTCGCTGGCAGGCATGAAGCGATCATTCCTGGCGAGCACGGCGCCGGCCTGGTTGGCAAATTGCAGATACGTGCCGATGAGATGCTCCAGCTGGTCCGTCGCGTGATTGAGCTGTTCGGGGCTGGCGTGCGTGATGGCGTTGCGGAACTGCGCGGGGATGTTGGCTTCTTCACCGTAGTGCAGGCGCTCGGTTTCGGTGAAGGGCAGCGCGGGGCCCGCATGCAGTTCCTGCGTCAGTGCCTTGCGTGTCTCGTTGTACAGATGGAGCTGCGCGGGCGGCGGTTCGGCACAGGCCGCATCGAGCTGCTGATGCAGCTTGAACGTGGACTGGTAATCCTTGTGATAGCCGGGGTCCAGCAGCGTGTGCGGTGCGGCTGCGCTTTCCGTGAAGTACTGCGCGACGTTCCCGCGCAGATTCACATCAAAGCTGCCGCCGGCTTCCAGGTTGGTGCCCCCGTGGGTCTCGTTGCCGACGTTGGCATCCAGGCTGCCCGTCACCTGGCGATAGGCCAGGATGCGGTCGCCATAGGCCACCGAATTGGGCACGTCGCGTCTCGGTGGTGCGGGCAGTGGCTGTCCGCTGCCCATGCGGTCCGTCACGACGTCGGTGATCGGCGGATACGCGGCCTTCATCAGCGTGCTGAAGTGCTCGCCGCCCAGTTTCTGGTCGATGGCGCCGGCCAGCAGCGTCATCTTCAAGGTGTTGAAGCCCTTGGCAATCTTGGCGTCGTTCAGAAAGTAGGGCTTGCCGGCAGCTTCCGTGTAGTTGCGGCCCAGCGCGTGAGACACGAGGTTGGCCAACGATTCCAACTGCTGCATCGCCTGGCGCGCATGCGGCCCGGCGGACTTGACCCAGGCATGGTTGGCATCGTGGTTGGCAACGAGCTTGACGAGTTGGCGCAAATCATCGTGTTCGAGGAAGACGTTGCCGCCGGACAGGTCAAGCCGGCCCGTGAGCTTGGCGGCCCACTCGCCCAGCTTGCCGCCCAGCGCGACCTTGGCAAAGGCTTGTGCCGAGGGCCAGTAGTCCACGTCGCCGTCGTCGTCGGCAAAGTAGATGCGGCCCTTGCCGCCACCCGCTTCCACCGACACGTGCGCGCCGGCGTAGCGGTTGGTGGGGAAGGCCGACACTGCCACGCCGCCCGACGTGCCGGTGCTCACGTTGGAGCCCGGCTTTGCCGTGCTGATGCCGGGAGCCTTGGCTTCGAGGTTGGCCGTCTCCTTCTCGGCGTAGTGGCTCATGACCTCGTGCGCGCTGCCGCTCAGGTGTGTTCGCTTGAGTTCGGTGAGCAGCGCGGCGATGCCTCTGTAGGCGTCGGCCGGATCATGGTTGCCCAACGATTTGGCAAGCTGGCGCGCGGTCTTGGCGGCCGACGCAAATGCATCACGCACGGCCATGCCGACTTCATGGGGCGCCTTGCGCGTGTCGTCCGCGGCAATCGTCTGGATGGTGCTCAACTGATGCTGGAGCTTGGCGAGCAGCCCGTCGCTGTTCGGATGCGAGTGCATGAGCGCCACCGGCACCCTGGGCAGCGCATCCTTGAGCGCCAGTGCCATCTGGCGTAGCTGCGGTTTGTTCAGCGCGCCGGTATCGACGTCGAACACCGGCGAATCCGGCGGCGCGTGACGGCCTTGCGCCCGCCCGCTGAACGAGGAGACAACGGCGGCTGCTCGGGCTGCTCCGGCTGCTGGGGCGGCCACTGCAGTTTGCCCTCGCGAATACGCTTCTTGGCTTCCCGGTGCACAGCGCGCGTACCACGCCCACTCAAGGTGCTGTTCGACAGCTCAACCTTGAGCTGCTCATTGGAAAGCGATGCAGCGCTTTTCTTTTGGCGGCTGGCCGTCACCATGTCGGCAAGATCGCGCAGGCCGCTGGGCAACTGCGAGGTCTTGCGCACGCTTGGCATCGATGGCTGCGAGGATTGCGATGCCGATGTGCTGGACGACGTCTGTGCCGGAGGCGTCGCTCTGGAGTGGCGGGAGAATATCTTCATGATGCGCGAGGGCTCCGAGGTTGCATGCCGGGGCAACGCGGTTCCGCCCAAGCACAATTGAACCTTGCAAGCCTAGCCAGCCCCGGCCGGCGGACGTTGCGGGCACCGAAGTGCTGCGTCGGCATCCGAAACGAGTGACTCCGGCGTCTCAATACCGTGTGGGCGCGGCGCCGTCGTCCAGTTCCGCCGTGAGTGCGGCGATGGCATCGAGCAAATCCGTCGCTTCGGGGTCGTCGTCCAGCGCATAGCGGAAGCGATAGATCATCTGGCCGGTTTGCGGGTGTCGCACGACACTGCCGCGTGCGGCGCCCTCCACTTCCAGGCAGAGACCGAGCAGCAGATTGAGCGTCAACGCGACGTCCAGCGTGTCGCGAGGCCCAAGTTCGACATAGGCCGTCAGCATGTCGGGATCGGCGTAGCTGTCATAAGCCAGCCAGACGTTGCGGGTGCCGATGCGCAGGGCATGCGCGGGCAATGCATCGTTGTCGAAAGGGGTGGGGCAATTCTTCGGAGGGCATGGGCGGGCGCCGTGGCGGGCGTCGCTGCAACGCATTGCAGCAACCGGGTTGCACTGCCAGACGATGCCAGCAGGGGCTCCTGGATGTGGCTGGGGTACCGAAAAAGTGCGATATAGGGCGAAAAATGCCCACCTGAAATATCAGCGGTGGGTAAAATCTCGACATCTGGGTGGGGCCTTTGCCCACACCGGATCGGGCTGTTTACCGGGGAACGCCCAGCACAGATTTTCGCGGAGGGTACCGTGACGCAAACCTGCCAGCCAGTTACCGAACTGGCCTCTGACTGGTTCCGACAGCACTATGCATGGCTCGCCCGTCGTATGGGCTGCAAGACGGGCTGTCGCTTTGGCGCCGAAGACATTGCGGCGGAGGCATTTGCGCAATTGCTGCAAGCGCCAGGGTGGCAAGACACCCGCGAGCCGCGCGCCTTGCTGACAACGATTGCGCAACGCCTGCTCTACGACACCTGGCGCCGTCGCGATCTCGAAGAGGCCTACATGGCGTGGGCCGCCACGCAACCGCAGGCGACGTTGCCATCGCCGGAAGAGCGCGCGTTGATCCTCGAGACCCTCACCTCCATCGACCGCGTACTCGATGGGCTGGCGCCCAAGGCGCGCCGGGCCTTCCTCTATAGCCAGCTCGATGGCCTCACATACCCTGAGATCGCCGAGCGCCTGCAGGTATCCGTTCGCATGGTGCAGAAATACATGACGCAGGCCATGCGCCTGTGCTACCTGGCCGAAGCATCGTGAAGCACGCGCTGCTGACCGGATCGCCGAGCAGGCGATCCAGTGGCTTGTCGTACTTCGCTCGGGCACGGCTTCGGAGACGGAGCGCCAGCGCTTTGCCGCGTGGCAGGAAGCCGACCCCGCGCACGCCGCCGCCGTGCAACGCTTGCAGGGCGCGTTGGGTTCGATGGCGTTGCCGTCCGTCGCAGACTCGCACCGGCGCGCCGCGCGGCGGTTGCTTGATGCGCCGTCTGCGCCGATGCGGCATGTGCGCCGCGCACTGATCTTCAGCGGGCTGGGTTTGGGCGTTGCCGCTCTCGTTGACCGGGAGATCCCGCTGTCCGACCTGGCTGCCGACATGCGTACGGCAACCTCCGAGCGCCGCGATTTCACCCTCGTCGGCGGTTATCAATTGCGTCTGAACGCACGCAGCGCGGTCGACGCCTCCGCGGTTGTGCGCGGCTACGACGTGCGTCTGCGCAGCGGCAGCGTCCTGGCCGTTGCCGGGTCGCCGTCGGGCCAGTTGCGGTTGTGGTCTGGCGCGGGCACGGTGGAATGCACGGGCGGCATGGTCTGCGCAACGCTGGAGCCTGAAGGTGCGATGAAGGTCGCCGTGCTTGAAGGCACCGCAGCACTGTCGACGCCGGCGGGGGCCGTTTCCACGGCGCGTGCAGGCGAGGTTCGGCGTCTGGCCGACGGCGGCATCGAAAAACTGGCGCTGATGGCGCGCAACGTAGCCGCCTGGACGCGCGGCATGGTCGAGGTCGAACACCAGCCGCTGGCCGATGTGATCGACGCATTGCGCCCCTACCACCGTGGCCTGATTGAATTGAACCGCGAAGTGGCCGGCCTGCGCGTGACGGGGCGGTTCCCGCTCGGCGGATGCCGCGCCCTGCAGATGCTGGCCGAAACGCTGCCCATTCAGGTGAAGGAGCTTGGCGGCGTGTGGGTGCGCATCGGCCCGCGCTGAGCGCGCGTGCGCCGCGAAAAAATTGTTGCGATCGGGGTTCCGGTTTTTCTCGCTCGTTGCACAGAGAGAGTAAGAGGCTGCCGCGGTCACCATCCGTGCGCGCCCCTGCATCCAGATGCAACAGCTTCCACAAGAGCGAAGGACGACATGAACGCCCGGGTCCAGAACGACGTGCTGCTACACGCAGCCGACAGCACGGCTGAAAGCCGGTATTTCTCTCCCTTTCCTGCGGCCGCCGCCTGGCGGGCGCACGCGGTGGCACCTCTGACGATCTCGGTGCGGCAGGTCTCGCGTGCCCCGAACGGTGGGATCCTGGTCGATCTGACCGAGCTGGCCGAGGCCGCCGGTGAAGATCCGCCGGCCCAGCCGGTCACGCTGGAGCAGGCGCACGCCATGCTCGGGCGGATGTTGGAATCGAGGCGGAAGGGGCCTGGCCGGTCGGCGGGCAAGGAGGCTATGTTCTCGGTGCTGACGCCACGCCAGTGCGACATCCTGCGTGAGGCAGCCTCCGGCAAGTCCAACGTGGAAATAGCGCAGGCGCTGCATATCGGCGTAGAAACCGTGAAGTCGCACGTGCGCCAAATCCTGATGCGTTTGCAAGCGCGTAATCGGACAGAATTGGCAGCGTTATACCAGCAATGTGCCGGTGAAAGCCGCGCCCGCGAAAATCATTAACGCGGTAATTATTAACAAGGCAATGTTTTTAAACCGGCACTGAGTTTTTTAAGCCGGTACTGAAATTGTCAGCCTTGAAGATTTTCATTAACGAACGCTAAAAAGATTCGCCGTAGGCGCGGTCTGCCCTACGGCGCGCAATCGTTTGCGCAAAAGACCGCTCACGCGGCCAGGATGGTGTGCGCGAGGGGGCCTGTCGGCTCGTTGCTGGCAGCCTGCACGGCCAGCTGATAGCCGCGTGCATAGACGGTCTTGAGTTCCACGCCGGTTTCGGGGCCGAACTGAAGTTTCTTGCGCAGCTTGTAGATGTGCTGCTCGATCGAGCGCTCGACGATGCTGGCGTCCGCGCCCCAGACGGCCGATGCGATCTGCTGGCGTGAGAGGAACGAACCCGGCGAAGAGAACAGCAGCCATGCCGTCGCGAACTCCCGCGCAGTCATGCGAATGGGGACGCTGTTGACGGTGGCGGTACGGGTCAGCCGGCAAAGGCGATATGGCCCCACCACGACGTTGATACCGGCATTCTGGCGCACCGGCTCTGCGCGGCGCAGCGCCCGCTGCACGCGGGCCTGCAGCTCTTCGGCGCTGAAGTGACCGGTCAATACGTCGTCCACACCGGCATCAAACGCCGAGGCCATGTCCCCCCGGTCGACAAACTGCCCGAACACCAGGGTGGGCCAGCACATGTCGGCATTGCACTCGCGCCACGACAGCACGAGCTGCCCGGCAGTGCGGAAGTGCTGCGCGTCGATCATCAACAGATCAAACGTTTCCGTGCGGCGCGCGCAGCAGCGACAGCGCGTCGTCAAAGCGGACGCACTCCGCTTCCTGGGTGGATAGACAGCTCGCCACGTAGGCAAAGCTGGATGGGTTCGAGGTCAATACGGCGAACTTCATGGCGCTCCCTTTCAAGCCACTGCACTACCGATTCGAATCTTGCAGATGGCGCTTCAAACTGGGGCAAAGCATAACGTTCACAATTTGCTCACACATCCCTATAAAGAGTGAAATCGCGCTTAGATCTGATTGAGTTTTTTGTTGACTCTGCAATTGAGCGTTGAGTATGCAAATGCCGCATTCTGAGTGAACGATTATGCGCATATGCAAATTAAAAAACCGCCGAGAACATTAATTTGACGGCTTATGTGACAACCTGATGAAACGATCTTCAGCCGAACTTGATGGCGGCGAGTTCACGCGTGCCTTCAGCTTCCTTGCTGGCACGCAGCTGCAGTGCACTCGTCAGGCCGCGGCTGCGGCTGGTGGATACCTGCTCCACGATGGCGAGCTTTTCCGGCAAGCGGGACGTTGGCGCTTCCAGGAGCGCCTGCGCCAGGGCTTCTGAAGCGTGCGCGTCGGCGGAATTCGGGTCGATGCTCCGGTGCAGGTCGGCCAGGGCGAGGTGACCTTCGATCTCGCGGGCGGCGGACGGCCGAAGCCGATGCCGATGCAGATAGCGCTGGTTGGGGCGGGCGTGCTTTTCGACTGTCTCGCAGTAGGCCTCGAACTCGCGCGCGGCTTTTTCAGGCGTGCCGCCGGGCTTGTGCGCCAGCATGTTGATCCACGCATCGCGGTCGCTGCGCACGACGGCCAGGTATTCGCGCACGCTGCGGTATTCGGTGTCGAAGTAGCTGACGCGATCGGCGATCTTGCCGTTCTGGTAAGCCATCCTCACCTTGGTCGTGTGGCCGCCTTCGGAGAGTTTCCAGTTGAAGCCCAGCGGCATGCCCCCGGTAAACGACTGTGTGAACTTGCCGCTTTCGCCGGCCTTGGCCGATGCGTTGTCGTCGGGCGCGGCCGTGTAGAAGGTGCGGCCCACCGAAAAGGCCAAGCCACCCCGCGCCGTGACCTTGTGCCCCGTGGCGACGCTGAATTGCTCGACACGCATCGTGCCGGTCTTCTCGTGCAGGGTGGCCGTGTTGCTGAGTGTCTTTTCGCCGCGCAGCCGTGCCGACGGGCCGATTCGCACCGGCGTATGCGGGCTGCTCACGCGCACATTCATGCCAACGCTCGCGTCCATCGAGGCGCGCCAGCGCTTCTTTGTCTGGTCGACCCAGCCGACGGAAATGCCGCTGCCGCTCTCGCCGCAGTGCTGCGCCAGCGTATTCCACAACGTGTCGGGATCGGGCCGGTGGCCAGGCGCTGCGGTTGCCTGCTCGAACAGCAGGTTCATGGCCTTGACGATGGCCTCCGCCGCGGCCTTGTCGTCGTACTTGATGGCTTCCCAGTCGTCGTGGCCCTCTACGGGGCGTTGCGTGGGCCGTGTGGCGCGGATCACCACGCCGCGCGGCTCACCCGTCTCCACATCGAAGGGTGTGACCTTGACGGCGAGCAGGTTGGCGCGCAGGCGCTTGCCCCACGTCTTGAGGTCGTAGCCCACGGAGGCCCCCACGCCCACTGAAGCACGCATCGTGCGATCGGTGCCCACGAACACGTCGCGGCCGTGTGCACTGCGCCCGATTTCCACCACGGCCTGGCGGCCCCTGCCGTAATTGGCGTCCAGTTGGACCGACACGGGCACCGGCAGCGCCTTGCCGACGTGCGACAAGCCGGTCGATACGCCGGCCGTGCTGCCGCCGATCCAGCCGCCGTTGGACAGGCGTACCTTGTTGCCCGACTCCATGGACGTGAGCAGCGTCTCGATGGTCTTGCGGGCGTCTTCTACGGTAGGCGCTTGCATCTTGAGGTCTGCCGGATGCTCCAGCTTGTCGGCACGCTCGAGCGCGCCACGGAAGGCGGGCGATTCGGCCGCTTCGCCTGCGTGGGTGCCCCAGTAGCGCAACAGCGTGGCCGAGGGCTGCAGCCCGACCAGGTATTCCGGCGGCTCACCCGTCAGGCCGGCATGATCGATGAGCTTGGCCACGTGGGCCTGGGCGGCACTCACCTGCGGCAGCGTCAGCGTATCCAACCGGCTTTGCGCCCAGGCCCGGCTGTCGGCATCGTCGGTCAGTCCGGTCAAGGCCACGAGTTGCGCGAATTCCTGGTGGGCCGGCGAGCTGCCCGGCGTGCGGGCGATGGCAGTCGGCTCGGCATGCTCACGCTGCATGCGGCCCACAGCTGCCCCGACTTCGGGTTGCAGCGCGCGCAGCTTCTCTGCCGTGAGCGTGTAGTCGCTCAACGGCGCGTTGGAGGCTGCCAGCCCGGCCCAATGCGCGAGGATGGCGCTTCGCCAAAGATCGCCTGGGTGGGCGATGGCGTGCAGCGATGGCGCATTCCCAGCCTGCGCAAGCGTGTCGATCATCGTGCGCAGCGCCGCCGTATAGGCGTCCATTTCCTTGACCAGCCCCGGCCGCTGTGCGCCGTGCATGCCAAGCGCGGCCGATGACAGCGGCGACTTCTTCTTGCCGATCATCTGCCAGAAATGGCTGCCCGCGGTTTGCTTTTCCACGCGCGGAATGGTGCGCCCGACAAACTTGGCAAGGCGTGCCTTGGTGTTGGCCAGATCCGAGCCCGGACCATCTTCACGAAAGCCCTGGTGCCAGGCAAAGAGGACGCCCGCTTGTTGCGCACCGACGGGCTCGCCCCGCAGCTTGAGCGCAGCGGCGTGCATGACGTTGATGGCGAGTGACGCGGCCTGCGTGCCGCTGCCCGGCGGATGCGCGAGCAACAGCGCGGTGGGATCGGCCGCGGAGGTGGCAGCCGTATGCACATGGTCGGCTGCCTGCAGGAAGGCGCGCGCGGTGTGCGCCTGCTCCGGCGTGGGCGGAGCTTGCATCAGGCTGGTCAGCGCTTCAAAGCCGTGGTGGCTGCGCGAGAGCAACTGCGCCGTGCGCCAGGCCGCGCTTGCCACACCGGCATCGCTCATGCCCTGTGGCATTGGTGGGGCCGTCAGGCTGCGGGAGGAACCGTCTGAACCATACTGGACCGACAAGCTGGATTGCCGGGAGAGCGAATTCGGACTGTGCTGATCAACGCTCCGGCTGGCGCCGTCTGTTTCGCCCTCGCCAAACAAATGCGACAGGCCCAGATCGGATGCACTGGAGCGCTGCGACGACGTTGCCGATGCTGTCTCGTCAAACAGGCGCCCCATGCCCAACGAGGAGGTGCCTGTCGAATGCGTTGAGCCCTCGTTGCTGGGCGCCGGCGCAGGAGCGGCAAAGGCGGCAGCATCAAAATGCACCGCCTGCGTGACATGCTGCAGCACCCGCAGCGCATCGGCTGCATTGCCGCCGCTGGTGGCCGCCAGTGCGCGTGCCGCGAGCATTGGCCCGATGTAGTTGCCGGCTGCGGACGACGTGCCCTGCGCAGGGGCCGCCAGGACACCGAGTCGATCGGCCAGCAACTCGCGTTCGCTCGCGCTGCCCGCCGTACGGAACAACTGCCCAATGCTCTGACGAAATGCTTCGGCCGTGGCCGGCACGGTCAGCGGTGCCGTGGATGCCGGCGCTTGAGGCGTCGGCGGTTTTCCGTGCTGGCGCAGGCGCTGCGCACCCTGTTCGGCGCGCTGCATCATGGTCGACGTCTTGCGCTGCGAACGTGCAGCGCGGCGCGTCTCCTGATGTTCCTGCACCTGCGGTGTAGCCGGGTGCGGCGTGCCTTCGGCGGCCTGCGGCGTTGCCTCGGGCGTGACCGTCAACGTGCCGCGCGTGGGCTCCCTGTAGTTGCGCACCGTATCGAACGATGTGCCGGAGCGCTTGCTGTCGCTGAGCAGCGTGGCCAGTTCTGTCTCGTCGCTCTTGGGCAGCTTTTCCCGTACGCGCGACTTCAGGTTGCCCAACCAGCCGCCTTTCTTTCGCGGCTGCGGTGCATCGCCGCCTTGAGGCGAGGCCGATGGCGTGCGTGCGGCGAAATCGTGGAGCGTCTCGTATTCCGACGGCGATGTCGGCACGTTGACGGGCAACAGGCGTGAAGGGGGCATGGCTTGGAGGTTCAGGCACTGGCGTGGTCAATCGGCATACCACTTTGATGCGGCCGAATGACAATCACGCGTGCAATGCGAATCCGGTGTGACGATGGCGAAGCTGCATGGCAACGTCACACGCACGATCCGTCAGTGCACCGACCACTTGGAGACCGAGTCGGCAGACGCCGCCAGCCCGGTCATTGCATCCACCAGCAGGGCGCCCGTCGGGTCATCGTCGAGCATGTAAGGAAAGCGATAGACCAGCGTACCGGTGTGCTGCTGCTGCGCGACCATGCCGCGCGACGAAGCGGGTAGGCCGAGGCAGAGCCCCAGGATCATGTGCAGGGCTTCGTCAATGTTGATCTCGAGCGGCTTGCCGAGGTCGATGCAAACGGTGACCGACTCGGCATCGGCCTCGGCATCACAGGTGAACCAGAGCTGATATGCGCCGATGAGGATGGGGTGCGCGGCAAACGGGAAGAACTCATCGGCGCGTAGAAGCGGGATGTCTAGGGTCGGCAGATACGGCGTGCGTGAGGCGGACATGAACTTGGGTTGGCGATGCCGCAGGAGCCGACGCGTCAGCTTCAACGAGCACCTTCGCATGGAATGCCGCGAGCGTACGGCGTTATATGACAGCCGGCATACGCGTTCACGAAATCATCACGGGCGCTGCGAAGGCGCGCCCGTGGCGGCACTGCCGTGCGCCCCATGCATGCGCATTACGCGCGAATCCAGACGTAGGTGCCGTTCGCGAGGTTCTCGAACATGTCGTCGGTCGTCTGCAGGATGTTGTCGCGCCAGTAGCGGCCGTGCTCGGCGTAGTGGCCCAGCAGCTCGGCCAGTTGCTCGCCGTCGATGTCGGGGTCGTAGGCGACGCGCACGATCAGGATGATGCCGCCCGTATCGCCGTCGAGCCCGAGCTGGGCATGGTCCTGCGCATAGATGGTGACGTTGGCTTCCAACATGAGGCGGAACACGCGCAACGTGCGGCCGCCGGTGACGATGCCGTAGTCGAAGTTCAGGTAGAAGGCATCTAGGTCTTCCTCGACGGCGTCGATGATGACTTCGAACCCTTCGACAGTGAGCCTGCCGGCGGCGATGATGGCGTCGGCATCCGGAATCTGCAGATGCACGCACATGTCGCGGATAAGGGCGTCGCGCCGTTCGATGCTCATGTTCTACGCCAGCAAGTCTTTGGCCGCTTTCGGGCCCGCTTCCATCAACTTGGCGAATGCCTGCGTGCGGTTCAGTTCATCTTCCAGATGAGCGGTGTTCAGCATGTCCTGTGTGCCGGCGGAGACCACCGCTTGCAGGGTGCCGGAACCGTGCGCGGCCGGCAGGCCGTGAGCAAGGTGCGACGCGGAATCGCCCGGTGCAGGGATTGCCGGCGTGGCGGAGACGTTGCGGTGGATCGGTGTCATGTCGGGATCGCGGTAGCGGGTCGGATTCGGTGAATCGGGCTGCGGCGCGATGGGCCGGGGAGAACAGCAGAAGCGCGCGGGGAACCATTCAAAAAACCGCTCGGGAACGGCGCGGCCCCGTTCCCGAACGTTGGCGGCACCGAATGTGCCGTCCGGAACCGATCATTACGAGATCAGGTCCTTGGCGGCCTTCGGGCCCGCTTCCATCAGCTTGGCGAACATGTTGGTGCGGTTCAGTTCGTTTTGCAGCTTGGCGGCCTCCAGCATGTCGGCCTCGCCTTCCTTGGTGATGGCTTCTTGCTGCGCATTGAACGACAGGCGGCTAGCGGTGTCACCGACGGCAGCGGCTTTGGTTTGGAACGTCATGGAAAACTCCTTTGCGGTGGATGAGTGGTCTCGGGTGAGAGCCGGGTTTTTCAACAACATCCCGGTGTGGGATGTCGCTGATTCGGTTCAGCGAAACGTGCTGCTGTTGTGTTCGCCGTGAAGTCATCATCGTGGATTTCTGCGCTCCGGGCCGGCGGGGAAGCGAAATGTGATGTCGTCTCGCGAAGCCCGTAGGGGTGCTGTGCGCGTTATGCCGGGATCAACCCGGAGCACACCTGTGCCGCGCTCGAAAAGCCATGGGACAGCACACGAAGCTGCTCGCGCTGGTTGACGTCCACCGCGCGAATGGCGCGCTGTTCCATGTCCATGGCGGTGCGCTTGAGCGCGTCGACCGCCTTGTTCAGCGGGCCGAAATCCTTCGGGCCTTCCTGCTTGGCAAAGGTCTGAATGCCGTCAAACGTTTCGATGATGTCGAGCGTGAAATGGTCAAACATGTGGGTCTCCGGAAGAGTGGAATTGGCAAGAACGGCCAGGCAGCGTTAACGCTGCGCAGCGAGAAAATCCTTGGTGCCGTCAGAGCTTTCGATGTAGCTCAGCTCATCCACCGAAAGTGCCGAAGTGGCATCGGCCTTGGCGTTGCGCTGGCGGGCCTGCGTGATGTCCAGGACGATGTCCTTGATGTTGCCGCCCAGGTCACTGCGGACATGGTCCGCCGTTGCGCGCACGCGTTCGGGGTGCACGGCGGGGCCCGTGATGGAGAACCGGTTGCTGCCCAGGTAACTAATGCTGAGCCCCGGCTCCTGCAGCGATTCGCGCAGGTTTTCAATCACCTCCTGCGCGATGGAAAGATCGGTATGGACGGACGCCGACACGGCCCGCAGGTCGCGCAATGTGGCGAGCTCTTCGGCGGGCGACGTGACGATGCCGTGGACGATGATCTCGTTGTCGTGCTGCTCGATCTGCAAGCCATCGATACGGTGCAGCGCCAGGCATGTGCGCACACGCTCGATTAGCGGAATCGGGGTCGCAGCGGACGAATGGGCGGCAGAGGATGTTTCGCGTGTGGAGGCCAGGAGCAGTGCGCACGGCGTCAGCAGCGCCACTGCCGTCACGCCCATCCAGCCTTTGCGTGCGCGAGGCCGGGCGTGCGCGGGTGCATCGGAAGCAGGGGCTTGCGCAGCGGCGACGCTGTGCGTGCCGGTCTCTTGGGCAGCGGGCAACAGCACGCGCTCCAGGAGGGCAAGATCGGATGGCCATGCTTCACCGGTGGGGCCCACGCAGAGATGATCTCGCCGAAGCGGCGAGGGGCCAGGTCGTCCCAGGCGGTGCCGCCGTCGTCGGATTCGATCAGGACGCCGTGTTCTGCGTCGACAAGCAGCGCGAGCGGATCGCCCACCCAGTCGGAGATGCGGATGCTGGCTTGTGGGTCGGGGCCGACCGTCCAGCGGCCCGGAGTGAGGTCGAGGCAGGCGCCGGCATGCGCGCCTGCCAACACGCGGATGTGCTTGTTCATGGTGATTGCGGTGAAGGATCAGAAAGCGGGGGCAGGGCCAGACCGAGCCCCGCGCGGTAAGACCACAGTTCGGTCGTCCAGCGGCGTGCGACCGCGCTGCTGCGTGCGATGCTCTCGCCGCGCTCGCGGCCAATGCGCGGCCGCGATGGACTCAGCAGCAAGAGGGGAAACAGCAGGTTGAATGTCTTTTCGCGGTCGGTCAGTGCGTGGGCAGCTGCGTGCGGTGCCGCGGTGGTGGCCAGCAGCCGGTCTTTCACGGCGGCCAGCGTGCCGGGCGTGCCCTCGATGGACGCCTGTTTCAAATAGCTGCGCAGGATGTCGAACGCCATGCGCAGCGGCATCGGGTGGCCCGTGTGCATGGCGTGCCGCACGGCAAGCAGTTCCTGTTCAAGGCGCTGGTAGCTGGACGACGCCACCTCCGGGAGCAGCGTGTCGGCTGGCGGCGCGCCGGCCTCGGCTGCCGCGGTTTTCTTCGGCGCGGCGGCCGAGGTCTCCGCTGCTTGTTCCTGCAAGTACTGCAGCAACAGGGCGCGGCGGCCTTGGGCACTGCGATGGTCTCGTGCCTGTTCGTCGTCACCTTCGCTTTGGCCTTGCCGGGACGACAGGCCAATCACCATGGGCTCGACCTTGCGCGCATGCTCTTCCAGCATGAGGAGCAGTTCTTCGAACGTGCTGTCGGTGATGGGCTCTTCAGGCGAGCCCGCGCCACTGCGCTTGCCCGTGCGCGGCCGTCGCACGCGTTTTGCAACCTGCGCAACGTGCTTGTGGTGGTGCAGCTTTTCTTCGGCCAGTTGGTCGGCCCAATGGTGGTGTTCGTGCGCGCCATGCCGATGATGCTTGCGATGGTGCGGCGCGGCCGCGTTCTGTGGCGGTGCCTGCACCGGATCGGGCAACGGGAGAACGTTGGGCGTCGAAGCGGAGATACGTGTCACGGCTCCCTCCTACTGGAACAGCGATTGCAGGATTGTGTTGCCGAACTGCAGGATCGATGCTGCTCCCCAGGGCGCCGCGACCACGATCACCACGGACACGATGATGAGCTTGAGCCCATGCGAGATGCTGCTGTCCTGCAGCGACGTGACGGCCTGCACGAACGAGATCAGCAGGCCGGCAATGGCGGACACCGCCACGGCGGGCAAGGACACCAGCAGGCACAGCATGAGCGCCGTGCTGGTCAGGCGCGTGATGTTGTCGTAGTCCATGACGGCCCCTTATCGATACGTGTTGACCAGGCCGTGAATCAGCACGGACCAGCCGTCCATCACCACGAAGAGCAGCAGCTTGAACGGAATGGCGACGTTGCTTGGCGTCACCTGCGACAGCCCCAACGCCATCAGCAGGTTGGCGATCACCAGGTCGATCACGATGAAGACGAGATACAGCAGGAAGCCGATGCGGAACGCCGCGGTCAGTTCCGTCAGGGTAAAGGCCGGCGCGAGGATGATGAGGTCGTCTTCCTTGAGCTGAGCGGCTTTGGCCGGCGGCCACAGTTGTTGCGCCGAGCGCATGAAGAACGCTTTCTCGCGTGCATTGGTGTGCTTGTCGAGGAACTGCCGGAACGGTTCGCGCGCGGCGTCGAGCAGCGGCATGACCTGGCTCACGTTCGCGCTGGAATCATTGAGTTGCATGTGGGCACGCTGCATGGCCTCCATGCCGACCGGCGCCATCACGAAGCACGACACGATCATCGCAATGCCGTTGAGCACCATGCTGGGCGGTACCTGCTGCACACCCAGCGCATTGCGCAGCAGGCCCAGCACGACGACGATCTTCGTGTACGACGTGACCACCATGGCGGCAAACGGCAGCAGCGCAATGGCAACTGCCGCAATGATGAGCGAGGCGAATTCAATGTTCTGCATGGCGCGCACTCATGGCGGAGATCTGCAGACCCAGATGCTCGCCCACCGCCACGAGCTGGCCATGCCCCAGCGTCTGGCCGTGGCACACCAGGCGCACGGTCGCATCGCGCAGCAGGACGGGCAACTGCAGGACGTGGCTTGGCGCCAGCGCAGCCACTTCGGCCAGCGGCAGGCTCATCACGGCGATTTCGAGGTGGACGGGCACCTCCAGCGCTTCCACTGCAATGCCGTCAGTGCTGTCGGATGGGGTGTCGCCTGCGGCGATCGTGTCGTCGTCTGCGAGCGTAGGAACATCGAGAATCGTCACGGTGCCTTCCTTGTAGTGAGCATGGGCAGTGAAGTGGGTGCGCCGGCTGTCGCCGCAGGTCAGGTGTACGGCGCCTGCATCGGTGTCGGGGCGATAGGCGTGCGGGCCCCAGCCGAGCAGAACGTCGCCGGCCGCGAGCGAAGAGAGCGTGCGCGTTGTGCAGCGCCGGCTGGCAATGCGGACGCCCACCGGCAGGCCAATGACGCCGAGTCGTGCGAGCACAGCGCTGCGATCGGCCGTGGGTGGCGCAGGCGGTGTGGTGTGCCAACCGAGCGTGGCGATGCGGCATGGCGTTTCACCGTGCGGCCCTTCGAGCCGCATCGGCAGTTCCGGATCATCGTTACGCAGCGCACTGTGGCGCTCGGGTGCGATCGCCGTCAGCGCGGCGTCTTTCAAGCCCGCAGCAGACAGCGCATCGAGCATCGGTGTCAGCCAAAGACCGGCAAGCGCCGTGCGGCGTTGCGCATCGGGGTCCTGCGCGATGGCGTAGAGCGCCGGGTGGTTGGCCCCGTCAACAACAACGTCGACCGCGCACAGCGATGAACCGACGCCCAGCCGCATGGGCGTCTGCATGGGCGTCGGGCGTTCTACGGCGTGCAGTTGCCAGTGGCGGCCATCGTCATCCGGGAAGGGTGTGCCGGTCAGCCGTGTCAACGCGGCCTGGGCCGGCGTGAACGCACGCAGATGCGCATCGAGCGGGGATGGCGTGAGCCCGGTGTTCATGGCGAGTCGGCGAGAGGTGGCGTGTGGCGTGTGTGGCAGCGGTCACCACACTTCGAGTTCGACATCGATGCGCTGCTCCAGCAAAACGTGAATGCGTTGGCGCAGTGCATCGCCGTGTTCGGAGAGTAAGTCGCGCGCCCGCGGGTGTGCCGCCAGGAAGCGAAGCCATAGCGTGTGGGGCGAAAGGCGCAGGGTGAGGCGGGTATCGGGCAGCACGCGCGGGTCGAGGTCGAGCGTGACCTCCCAGCATTCGCTGTTGGCTTTCACAACGCGCGAGCCGCAGAACCTGGAGAGCAGCTGCGCGAGATGTTCCGTCACGGTGCTCCCCACGCTGATCTCCGAGCACGTGCGCACAAGACGGTTGGCCATGGCCGAGGTGTGCAGCGGCGCGGCCTCGGGGGCCGCATCATCGGGCTGCGCGTCTGCGTGGTCGTGTGTGGGCGGTTCGTGTTCGGGTGCGGCTTCGCTTACGGCGTCGCTGTATGTATCGAGCGGTATCCAGGCGCTGCTTTCACCCGCACCAGGCTCGGTGTGCATGCCGGCCCGCGCCTCTGTGCTGCGTTGCGCCGCAGGGCGCCTGACCGGCGTGACGGGATGGACGATGGGCGGCGCTCGCCACAGGCGTACGGGTGTGGTCATGGCGGCTTACAGCGTGAGCTTGCCCACGGGCTGCAGATCTACGTACGCGCCCAATTCCTGGAACGAATACACGTTCAGCGCCTGCAAGCGCGGCTCGATCATGCGGCGGACATAGCGTCGGATGTCCATGGACGTGACGATGGCAAGCGCCCCCGGCGTTGCGTCCGATTGCGGCGCGCTGCGGCTCATGTGTTCGAGCCGCGTGACGATGGTGTCGACCTGCTGCGGATCCAGCGTCAGGAAGTTGCCTGCGGGCGTGGGCTTGATCGCCTGACGCACTGTCTGCTCCACCGTCGGGTCCAGCAGAATGGCGGGCATCTTGCGTGAGCCGCACGTGGCCTGGTGCGCGATCTGCCGGCCCAGATCGCCGCGCACGTACTCCACCAGCATCAGCGTGTCTTTTTCTTTCGGCCCCCAGATAACGAGGCTTTCCAGGATGGCGCGCATGTTGCGAATGGGCACCTGCTCTTCCAGCAGGCGGCGCAGCACGTCTGCCATGCGCTGTGCGGGCACAGCCTTCTGCGCCTCGGTGACCAGACCCGGGTACTCGGTGGTCACACGCTCCATGATCCATTGCGTTTCCTGCAGGCCGATGAACAGGTGCGCGTGCTTGCGCAGCACATGCACGACATGGTCGGCAATCACCTGCTCGGCGTGGGGCGGAGCATCGGGCGCGGCGTCGAGTTGCGCGCGCAAGGGCTCCGGCAGATCCGATATCGATACCTTGCCGTCGGACACCGCCACGGGTTCGCCGGGGATGTCATGTACCAGCACTTCGTACGCGTCTTCGGGCTGTGCGGCGCTCTTCCACACGGCAATGCCCGGAAAGGGCAGGCCCAGCTCTTCGGCCAAGGCGTGCCGCCCGCTTTGGAACGCGGCGTCGAGCTTGGGAATGTCGAGCCCCTCTGCCAGGCGCGTGCCGAGCCGCACCCCCAGAGGCGCCGTGAACGACGGGGCCTTGTCGGCGATGGTCGGCGCCTTGTCCTTGGACCCTTCGCGCAGCAGCGCGGGCAGGGTGTCGCTGTCGGCCGTGCTGCCCGTGTTCAGGCGCTTGCGCAGCGTGTAGCCAAAGGCAAAGACCGCCCCAGCCAGCGCGACAAACAGGACCGAGGGAAACCCCGGCACCAGCGCAAAGCCGGCCAGCAACGCGCTGGCGGTGAACATGGCCCGTGCGCTGGTGGAAAGCTGCCGCACGATCTCCTTGCCCAATGAGCTTGGCTTGGCGCCGTGATCGTCGTCAGACACGCGCGTGATCATCACGCCGGCCGCCACCGAGATCAGCAGCGAAGGGATCTGCGACACCATGGCGTCGCCGATCGACAGCACGGCAAAGCGGTTGGCGGCTTCACCGGCCGTCATGCCGTGATACGTGATGCCGATCACGATGCCGGCCAGGATGTTGACCAGCGTGATGACCAGGCCGGCAATCGCGTCGCCCTTGACGAACTTCATGGCGCCGTCCATGCCGCCGTGCAGCTGGCTTTCCATGGCTAGCAATGCGCGTCGCTTGCGGGCTTCGTCAGCACTTAGATGGCCGGCGCGCAGGTCGGCGTCAATGCTCATCTGCTTGCCGGGCATGGCATCGAGCGTAAAGCGCGCTCCGACCTCGGCCACCCGTTCGGAGCCCTTGGCAATCACGATGAACTGCACGGTAGTGATGATCAGGAACACCACCAGACCGACCACCAGGTTGCCGCCCACCACGAGCTTGCCGAAGCTCTCGATGATGTGGCCGGCGTCTGCGTGCAGCAGGATGGATTTGGTCGATGCGATGTTCAGCGAGAGCCGCAGCAGCGTGGTGAACAGCAGCAGCGACGGAAACGCCGACAGCGACGTTGCCGCCGGGATGTACATCGTCACCATCAGCAGCACGACCGATAGCGTGATGTTCAGCCCCAGCAGTGAATCGATCAGGACCGTGGGCAGCGGCAGCACCATCAACGCAATGACGGCAACCACCAGCGCAGCGATGCCGATTTCGCCGCTGAATTCAGAGAAGGCGGTCTTCTTGGCCATATCGGATGCCTCAGTTCAGGATGGAAGGGCTTGCGCCCATGTGTTTGGCGCCAGGGTCTTTCGCGCCGATCTCGCCCACCCAGGCCAGCACTTCGGCCACGGTTTCAAACAGCGCTTCGGGCACGGGGTCGTTCAGCTTTACGAGGTACAGCGCGCGTGCCAGCGGCGGATTGCCGATGATCGGAATGCCCAGCGCCTGGGCTTCTTCGCGCAACCTGAGAGCTTCTTCGTCGACGCCCTTGGCGGTGATGCACGGCAGGCCGCACGCTTCGGGTGCGTAGCGGATCGCCACGGCGTAGTGCGTGGGGTTGACGATCACGGCCTGCGCGCCGGCCACTGTCTGTTTGGGCTTGGCTTCATCCACCATCTGGCGCGCGAGCTGCTTGCGCTGGCCCTTGATGTGCGGATCGCCCTCGCTGTTCTTGTGCTCGCGCTTCACTTCATCCTTGCTCATGCGGTGGTCGCGGATGAAGAGCCAGCGCTGGATGCCAAAGTCCACCGCGCCAAGCACCAGGAACAGCAGGCCGCCCGCGCCCAGCAGCTTCACGAGCATCGACATGCCGATCTGCGCGATGTCCATGATCGGCTGATACGGCGTGCCCACAATGGTCGGCAGAAGCATCAGGACCAGCTTCCAGAGCGCGGCGCCGACGGCAATCGCTTTCACCACCATCTTGAGCAGATCGATCATCGAGCGCATGGAGAACATCCGCTTCAGGCCCGATGCGGGGTTGATGGCGCTCATCTTCAGTTCGAGCGGTTTGGTTGAGAGCACGATGCCCGTCTGGCCCCACGTGGCAATCCAGGCGACGAGCGCAAACACGAGGCTCAGCGGCAGCGTCATCAGCGCCAGCTGAAGCGCGACGTGGCCGAGTGTCTGCTTGAGCGTCATGGCCGGGTGCCGGCTGTTGTTCACATCGAGCGCGAGGTCGACCAGCGCCCGCCAGCGGTCGCCCAGCAGCGATGCCGTCATGGCAAGCAGCAGGCAGCCCGTGAGCAGCACGACGGCGGCAATCAGGTCGGCACTCTTGGCGGTTTCGCCGTCTCTGTGCGCGTCTCTGAGTTTCTTGTCTGTGGGCTCTTCGGTTTTTTCATCCGACATGGCGGTGCCCTGGGGTGTCGACGGAGGAGGCCGCGGCGTACGGTGCCGTAGCGATGCGAGGCATTGTGCGGACGCGGGCGCCTTGCGCGTGCCCTTTGGGCGAAGGCGGATGCACGGTTCCGAAGCTGGGGTGTGAGCGAAGCGAGAGCGGTCGCTTTTGCGTTGTGCGTACTGGCGCACAGGGCGAACGGACTTCGGGGCAGGGCGCTCTTTTTCGGGGCAACTGGCCGGCGCGCGGCATGCGGGCGTCTATGGTTCCACCAGAGCTTGGCCGGAGCACCCACGCCGGCATCGACATGACCCGACACGGAGAACCCTGCGATATGGAACCGATTCAATGTAGCAACCGCCTGCTGGGCGGGCTGCTCGAAGTCTTGATGTATGCAACGCGCAGCGGCCAGTTCGACAACGCGCAATCGCTGCTGACTGCATTGCGCACGCTGCGCCCGAATTTTCGCGAACTCGACCTGGTGGAAGGCTGGCTGCTGGTGGGCCGCCATCAATACGCCGATGCCGCGCGCATCCTGCGCGAGCTGCACAACGGCGAGCGGGCCGAGAGCGTGGTGCCGTTTGCCTCGGCCATGATGGCGCTGTGCCTGAACGCCCTGGGCGATCAGGAGTGGCATGTGTATGCCAATGAGGTGCTCGCCCGCAACGAAGACGCCGATTCCGTCGCGCTGGTGCGCACGCTGATCGGCGTGCAGGAAGAAATGGATGCCGGCACGTTCGGCACCACCGCCGCTGCCGCGCCGGCCGCAGAAAGCGTGGATCTGAGCGCTTACCACAGCGCGCACTACTTCACCCGCGCTTAACCATCCTCCCGGGAGTCCATCATGATCCAAGGTCCGACTGCCATTCCGCCGGTCACTGCCGGCACGCCGGGCGCCGGCATTGCCCCGGCTGAAACTGCCGCGCCGGCGCCCGAGCTTGTTGCACGCTTCGAATCGATGCTGCAGAACGCAAAGCACAGCCAGCACCACAGCAAGGGGCCTTCAGCCGTTGGCGAACTGGTCAAGAAAGAGGATGCCGCCGTGCAGGCGTCGATGGCGCGTGTGGAGGCCATGACCGAGGCCGAACGCGGTATGTCGGTGCAGGAAGTCGTGGCCGAAGGCGTGCGCGTGCAAATGGAGTGCGCGGCCACCATGACGAAGATCCACCTGGGCAGCACCATTGCGCATTCCGGCAAGAACGCCGTGCAGACCCTGATGCGGAACCAATGATGCGGACCGCGCTTCCATCCTGCCGCATGCGGCGCGGCGCACTGGCACTGCTGTTCGTGCTGACTGCGCTGCTGGCTGGCTGCAACAAGCAGCTCTTTGCGCAGCTGAGCGAGGCTGACGCCAACGACATGCTCACCGTGCTGCTGCAGGCCGGCATCGACGCGCAGAAGAATTCGCCCGACGACGGCAAGACCTGGTCGGTGATGGTCGACCAGGATGCCTTTGCCCGCGCGATGGAAGTCCTGCACAGCCACGGCTTGCCGCATGAAAAGTACGCGAGCCTGGGCGACATCTTCAAGAAGGACGGGCTCATCTCTACGCCCACGGAAGAGCGGGTGCGCTTCATTTACGGCGTATCGCAGCAGCTTTCGCAAACGCTTTCGCGCATCGACGGCGTGTCCGTAGCCAATGTGCAGATCGTGCTGCCCAACAACGATCCGCTGGCCACCGTGGTCAAGCCATCCAGCGCATCGGTGTTCATCAAATACCGCCCGAGCGCCAATGTGTCTTCGCTGGTTCCGAGCATCAAGAACCTGGTTGTGCATAGCGTGGAAGGGCTTACCTACGAGAACGTCAGCGTCACGCTGGTGCCCGGCACCGTGGATGCGCCCACCGCCGATGTCGCCAGCCGCGCGCCGGCTGGTGTGTCGTGGGTCACGCTCGGGGCCGTGGTGGGTGCGCTGGGCGTGATCGTCCTGCTGTGGCGTGCCGCCATTCGGCTGTCTGCTGTACGGACACGGCTTGACGCAGCGCGTGCGCGGCTGGAAGACAAGTTGCCGGCACGCTGGAAGAAGCGCGTAACAGCATGATCGACACGAGCGCCGCACCCGATCCGGCCGCCGCCATGATCCTGCGCATGTTGCACGCGTATCAAGAGCGGATGCGTGGGCTAGTGCATGTGTTCGATGCATCGGCATGCGCCGCGCAGGCTAACGGTGTACCGGCAGGCGCGGCCAAAGACTGGCGCCAGGTCTGTATCGCGCTTGGCGTGGGTCAGGTGGGCTTGCCGACATTGCTTTCGCGCGGGCATCGCCTCGCCGTGCTCGATAAAGACGACCTCCAGCGCGTGCTGGCCGCCCGCATGCTGATCGGCAGGCGTGCCGCGCTGGCGCGATGCATCGACGGTGCTTACCTCGCCGGTCTTGCCGGTCTGTTGGGGGAGGCAGCGCTCACGGCGTTGACGCAACGCGAGCACTGGGCGCCAGGCGCCAGTGGGCCGCTGCCCGCGCTCGACTTGGCGCAGCTTGCCGAGGCCGGCCTGCATGCCCTGATTGCCGACGGTACGGTGTCGGATCCGTCGCTCGCGCAATTGATGCGCCTGACGATCGGCATGCAAGCGCCGTTGCCGCAGTGTGCCGGCACTCCCTCAGATGAAACGCCAGCCGAATCCTTCATGGCTGCGTTGCCTGTTCTCTTTCCGGAGTTGGCATGGTTATTTGGTTGAGGCGCGATGCTCCGCTTGGCATTGGCTCGGACGTGATCCGTGCTGAAGACTACGGGCACGTGGTCGAACTGGATGCCGCATGGCAAGCCGTGGACGAGGCGCGCGAAGCTGCATTGGCACAGGCACACACCGAAGCTGAAGCCATTCTGGCGCAAGCCCGGGCCAATGCTGACGAGCTGCTCCGGCAAGCCGAGCAGCGCGCGCAACGCAGCGCCAAGCTTGGTTATGCCGCCGGCCAGCGGCGCGCGCTGGAGGACTTTCACGCCTCCATGGCCGCGCGCGCGTACGACGATGAGGAGGCCACGCGCCGCGAGGAAGACCGCCTGATCGCCACGGTCATGCAGGCGGTTGAGCAGGTGGTGCTGGAATCCGACCGCCAGGCGCTGTTTGCGCGCGTGGCGGCCACGCTCGGCCGTGTGCTGCAAAGCCAGGCGCGGCTGACGGTGCGTGTGTGCAGCCGAGATCGAATCGGCCCGCGCCGCGTTCGCCCAGGCTGTGCAGACGGGTTCGCTCAATGCCGCCTTCGAGGTGCTGGCAGACGACCGCGCCGAGCCAGGACATTGCCAATGCGAATGGGACCACGGCGTCGCCGACGCGAGCCTGCGTGTGCAACTGGCGGCGCTGCGCCACGCGCTTTCCGGCCGCAAGCGCAAGCCGGTCGAACATGCCGATCCGCACGAAGGCTACGCAGATGACGATGCCGGTTTTGACGAGGATGCGGCATGACCAAAGCTGTGCTGATCGACGCCATGGATGAAGCCATCCGCAGCGTGGCGCCCGTCCAGCGCCTGGGCAAGGTCGTGGAAGTGACGGGCACCTTGCTGCGCGTGGGCGGCGTCGACGTCAAGCTCGGCGAGCTTTGCACGTTGACCACGCCGGACGGCACGGAGCTTCAGCAAGGCGAGGTGGTCGGCTTCAGCGAGCACTTCGCCTTGCTGGCGCCGTTTGGCGGCGTGGTCGGCCTGTCGCGTTCGACGCGCGTGGTGCCGAGCGGGCGCACGCTGGTCGGGATCGGCCCCGGGTTGCTGGGCCGCGTATTGGATGGTCTGGGCAGACCCGCCGACAGCGGGCCGCCGCTGGATGTGTACGACTACGTGCCCGTGTTTGCGCAGGCGCCTGACCCGATGTCGCGCCGCCTGGTGGAGCAGCCGCTGGCCACCGGTGTGCGCGTGATCGACGGATTGGCGACGTTGGCCGAGGGGCAGCGCATGGGCATCTTTGCGCCGGCCGGCGTGGGCAAGAGCACGCTGCTCGGCATGCTGGCGCGGGGCACCGAATGCGATGTCAACGTGATCGTGCTGATTGGCGAGCGCGGCCGCGAGGTACGCGAATTCATCGAACAGATCCTGGGCGACGAGGGCATGCGCCGCTCCGTGCTGGTGTGTGCAACGTCCGATCGCTCGTCCGTGGAGCGCGCCAAGGCCGCGCATGTCGGCACGGCCATCGCCGAGTATTTTCGCGACCAGGGGCTGCGTGTGCTGCTGATGATGGATTCACTCACGCGCTTTGCCCGCGCGCAGCGCGAGATCGGCCTTGCCGCGGGCGAGCCTCCCACGCGGCGCGGCTTTCCGCCATCGGTGTTTGCCGAGTTGCCGCGCCTGCTCGAACGCGCCGGCATGAGCGCCACGGGTTCGATCACCGCGCTGTACACCGTGCTGGCCGAAGATGAGTCCGGCAACGACCCCGTGGCCGAAGAAGTGCGCGGCATTCTGGACGGCCACTTGATCCTGTCGCGCGACATTGCCGCGCGCAATCGCTATCCGGCCATCGACATCCTGAACAGCCTCAGCCGCGTGATGACGCAAGTCGCGCCGCCCGACCACTGCGCGGCTGCCGGCCGCATGCGCCAGTTGCTCGCCAAGTACAACGAGGTCGAGACGCTGCTGCAGATGGGCGAGTACAAGGAAGGCAGCGATGCGGTGGCCGACACCGCCGTGCAATGGAACGGCTGGATGGAAGACTTCCTGCGCCAGCGCACCGACGAGTGGTGCAGCCCCGATGAAACATACCGGCTGCTGACCGAGGTGGCTCAGGCATGAAGCGCAAGCGCTCCGCGGTCTGGCACACGCTGATCGAAGCCAAGACGCGCCAGCGCCGTCGTGTCGAAGCGGAGATCGGCATCGCACAGCAAGCCGTGGCCGATGCACAGGCCGCAGCGCAAGACAGCGAAGACGCGTGCGAGCGCGCGCATGAGCGCCTGCGTGATCACGTTGCCCGCATGGATCAGTTGATTGCCGCGCCGGTGCTGCTGGCCGATGCGTACCTGCGCTACGACGCGTTTCGCGGCGAGCTGGATGATGCGGTCATGCAAGCACAGCACGCCGTCGCTGCCGCGCACGCCGCCGTGGCCGAACGCGAAGCTGAACTCAAGGCGCGGCGTCAGGCGCTGGCGCGGCTCGATGCCATGCTCGATCAATGCCGCAAGACTGCGGAGCGGATCGATCAGCAGGAAGCCACCGAGCGCGAGCTTGCCACCGAGGAGGAGGCTGTGGAGGCCATCCTGGCGCGCCCGCGCCCACGTGCAGCGGCTTGATGGCACGACATTTCGACGATATTCAGCCCATCCCCATGGAAGCCATCGATACCGTTCTGCACGCCTGGTTTGACCTTGACGAAAGCGCGGAGGTGATCCTTGCGCTGCTCGCGCTGTCCTGCGTGCGCATCATGACCATCTTCGCGATCCTGCCGGCCACGAGCGACCAGTCCGTGCCCGGCACCGCGCGCAATGGCGTGGTGTACACGCTCGCCATCATCGTTGCTGCGGCGCAGCCGCCGGCCGTGGCGGAACACCTGAGCGCGGCGCGGTGGTTCCTGCTGGCCGGCAAGGAGATTTTCCTGGGGGCGTGCCTCGGCTATGCGGCGTCGACTGTGTTTTGGGTCGCGCAGACGGCGGGCACGATCGTCGACAACATGGCCGGCTTCAACAACGTGCAGATGAGCAACCCGTTGCAGGGCGACCAGAACACGCCGATCGGCAACACGTTGCTGAATCTGGCCGTCACCTTGTTCTATGCAGCGGGTGGCATGCTGTTTTTGCTGGGCGTCGTGTTCGAGTCGTTTCACTGGTGGCCGCTGGGCGCCACGCTGCCCGACATGAGCGCCGTGGCCGAGAGTTTTCTGCTGCAGCAAACCGATTCCATCTTCTCCACGGCCGTGAAGCTCGCTGCGCCGGTGATGATGACGTTGTTCCTTATCGATGCCGGCATCGGGCTGCTGTCGCGCGCGGCCGACAAGCTCGAACCCGCTTCGCTTGGGCAGCCCATCAAGGGCGTGGTGGCCATCCTGATGGTCACGGCGCTGGTGGTGGCAATGTCCAGCCAGGTGCGCGACACGCTCACCTATAGCCAGTTGCTGCAGCGGGTGAGGGGCGGACTGGTGGGCGATGGCACGTCGTCAAAACCGAAAAATATGCAGTGAGGATTGTTCAGCGGCTGACGAAGCTTTGTTGAGATTGTCGGTGCAGCGATTTCTTAGGATGTCCTTACGAAATCCAACACCACGCGGCCAGCGCCTCGCGAGCCGCAATCTCTGACACGGGAGCGTCGACATGCTGGGAAACATCTACTTTGCCTTGGCCTCCGGACTGGCAGCGCGGGAGCGTCTGCCCGACTATGCGAAGGCCGTCTTCGCGGAAGATTTCGATCGCGCGTATCAACTGGTCGATGATCATGGCGGCCTGCACGGCAAAGACGCTGGCGACTACGCCGGCGTGCTGGCCATGGCCGATGCATCGATGCTACTGGAGTGCGATGAAGACGCCGAAGAGGCCTTCCGCATCGCGCAGCGTCTGATTCGCCATTCGGATGATCAGCTGCGCGTGGTGTCGTGCCGCAACATGGGCTGGCAATCGCTGCTGCGCGATCGCTACTCGGCCGCGGCAGGTTGTTTCTCCCGCATGGCCGAAGACGATGGCGCGACATGGCTGCAGCGCGTCGAAGGCATGATGGGCCTGGCACTTGTGCACCACCAGCTTGGTCAGCAGGACGCAGCAGACGAGGCGCTGCAATCGGCACGTGCCATTGCAACGGAGCGCAATGATGCCGGCTGGGTCGCCACGCTGGATCTCGTCGTGTACGAGTTTGCGGTGCAGGCGGGCATCCGCTGCTCCAACCGTCTGCTGGAACACGCGTTCTGGCAGTCCGCGGAAGTCGGCGCTGCGATGCTGCACAACCATGGCGGGCGCGACGGCTGGGCCGCCAACGGCAAGCACGATGCGAATGTGCCCGCGATGATCCATCGCCGCGCCGAGTACCTGAGCCTGCTGCGCCGCATGGCCGATGGCGACCGCACGGCAATCGACCCGCTCATGGCCATCATCGGGCAATCGCGCCGCATGGGCAGCCGCCTGCTGATGCAGACGAAGGTGGAGGTGGTGCTGGCCGCGCTCAGCGGTGAGCAGCACGACGTGGCCGGCAAGGTGTATGACCAGATCTGCAATCGCGATACGTCGTTCGGCGCGCGACGCTGGAATTTCGACTATCTCTACTGCCGCGCCAAGATGGCGGCGCAGCGCGGCGATGCAGCGGGTGCGCTCAAGTACTACACCGCCTACATGCAAGACGCCCTGCGCTGCCTGCGCACCGAATCGCCTGGCGTCCGCCGTGTCAGCACGACCACGCCGGCCGCGTCGCGCGCGTCCGATGATGTGAGCGCGCGTCTGTCGGCCAAGTACCGCCGCGCGTATCACTACATTCTCGACAACATCGAACGTAGCGACCTGACGACGCGTGAGGTGGCCGCGCACATCAACGTGACCGAGCGCGCGCTGCAGCTCGCGTTCAAGAGCGCGGTGGGCATGTCGCCCAGCTCGGTCATCCGCCGGCTGCGTCTGGAGGGCATCCGCTCCGACCTGCTGGACGAGGGGCGCGGGCCGTCGAACATCATCGATACGGCATCGCGCTGGGGCATCCGCAGCCGCTCGGCGCTGGTCAAGGGGTATCGCAAGCAGTTCAACGAAGCGCCGTCGGAAACCATCTGGCGTTAAGCCGCGGCCGCTGTATCGCCTGGCCGCGCGCTGGTGCGGTCTGTCTTCATCATTCTTACGAGTGCAACCATGCATCTGACTCGAATTGCGAGCCGGAAGGGTCGCGTGCTGGCCGCGTGCCGGTACTTGATGGCTGCGGCCGTCGCGGTGCTGTCGCTGGCCGGAAGCGCCGCTGCGGCGATGATCCCGTGGCAGTCGCAGAAATTTGAATACGTGGCCGACCGCAAAGACGTGAAGGATGTCTTGCGAGACCTCGGCGCCAGCCAGCACGTCATGACGTGGATCTCGCCCCAGGTCGAGGGCAGCGTGACGGGCAACTTCAATGAAACGCCGCAGCGGTTTCTCGATCGCATGGCCGCCACGTTCGGCTTTGCGTGGTATTACGACGGCGCCGTGCTGCGCGTAACGGGCGCCAACGAGGCGCAGAGCGCGACCATTGCGCTGCAGCGCGCATCCACCGCGCAGGTCAAGCGCGCACTGACACGCCTGGGCGTGACCGACCCGCGCTTTCCCGTGCTGTACGACGATGAAACCGGCAGCGTGGTCGTATCGGGGCCGCCGCGCCTGGTCGAGCTTGTGCAGGACATAGCGCGTTTGATCGACCGCGGCCGCGAAGATGCCAACCGCACCGTCGTGCGTACCTTCCCGCTGCGCTACGCGTGGGCCACCGACCACACCATGATCGTGGACGGCCAGGCCATCAACATTCGCGGTGTCGCGTCCATCCTGAACAGCATGTACGGCAACAACGCGCCGAGCACGGAGAGCACGCCGCAACGAAGCGGTGACCGTCGCGTCGACAGCGTCGCCCCCGGCGAGGCCAACGCAGGGCGCGGCGGCACGCGTGCGCTTTCGGGTCTGGGCAGTAATGACCGCGGTGGCGGCAAGGCGCCCCTGCCGCCGGGCGGTGTCGGCCAATACGCCGGCGGCGGTTCAGCGGCACCGTTGCCCAGCGGCGAGAGCCGCAGCCGTGCGGATGCATTCCAGGAAGACGGCGGCAGCGCCCCGATCATCCATGCGGACCCGCGCAGCAACTCGGTGCTCGTACGCGACCGCGCAGACCGCATGGCGGCCCACCAATCGTTGATTGAATCGCTCGATACGCGCCCGGCCGTGCTGGAGATCAGCGCCAGCATCATCGAGATCAGTGAGAGCGCACTGGAAGACCTCGGTGTTGATTGGCGCCTGCACAACAGCCATGTCGATATGCAAACCGGTTATGGCACGAACACGCAGTTGTCCAATCCGGGCGCGCTGGATGCGGTCGCCACCACGGCCAATGCCGCTGCTGCCATTGCCGCCACGCCCACGGGCGGTGTGTTGACCGCCGTGATCGGTGGAGCATCGCGTTACCTGATGGCGCGTATCAGCGCGCTGCAGCAGACCAACCAGGCGCACATCACTGCGAGCCCGAAGGTGGCCACGCTGGACAACACCGAGGCCATCATGGACAGCAAACAGAATTTCTACGTGCCAGTGGCAGGGTATCAGTCGGCGGATCTGTACAGCATTTCGGCGGGCGTGTCGCTGCGCGTGTTGCCGATGGTCGTGATGGATGGCGGCACTTCGCGCATTCGCATGAACATCCACATTGAAGATGGCCAGATCACCAATCAGATGGTGGGCAACCTGCCGGTGGTCAACAAGAGCGAGATCAACACGCAGGCGCTCATCAACGAAGGCGAAAGCCTGCTGATTGCCGGTTACTCGGTCGACCAGCAAACCAAGGGCGTGGATGCCGTGCCGGGGCTTTCGAAGATCCCGTTGCTGGGCGCACTGTTCCGGCATGACCAGACCACGGGCCAGCGGTTCCAGCGGCTGTTCCTGCTGACCCCGCGTGTGGTGGCGCTGTAGGGCCCCTTGCCAATGCAGCAGAAAAAAGCCTCCCGATGGGCTTTTTGTTTGTGCTCGTCGGCAACGCGGTCAACGGCGGCGCGACGGCCCGGCGTCGCCCTGTTGCGCAAGCGTATCCCAGTGGTGCTGGGCGATGGGGAGCAACGCCAGTGCAAGACCTTCGCGGCGTTCGTCGGCCGTGCCGTGCTGATCCTGCCTTGCCAGCCGGTGAAGAGCCTGCGCATTCGGGTCGTGCGCAATCCGCGTGGCCAATTGCGGCAGAAGACGCCTGAGCGTACTTGTTCCCTTGGCGCCCTCTGCCACCTTGCTGAGGTCCAACACGAACTTTCGGCCGGCCTCTGATGCCAGCAGCGGTTTCAGTTCTGTCTGCAGCGGCGGTACAAGCGCCGCGAGTGTTGCCTCGGCCTGTGTGGCGGTCCACAACTGCTGAACGATCGGCGTGAGCTGTGCCGCTACCTGTTGCGCGGTGTGGGTTGTCGGATGTCGCCGTGCCTGCTCGCGCAGGTTCCTGATCTGCGGGTGGCGGGCAATCTCTTGCGTAAACGCCGGCAGCATGTGTTGCAGCCTGCTGGAGCCTCGCACGCCAAATGCGCCTTCGCCAATGGCGATCACCAGTTGACGCCCCGAGCTAGAGGCGACCAGATCGGCCAGTTCGTGCTGCAAGGGGCGCGGCAACGCACGCGCCGCGGTCACCAAACGTGCGGACATCTCGCGATCGGGCTCCACGTTGAATGCGTTGGCCAATGCATGCCGCATGGCGACAGACGCATCGGTCTGCAGGCCTGCCGGATTACGCAGGACCTGATTCCTCACTTCGGGCAGCTTGTCATGAGCCTTCTTCAGACGAAAGGCAACCGAAACCAACTGGCCGTCGTTCATGTCGTTTGCCGACCCGAAGACGGCGTTTTCCATCTCTTCGTTCTTGCGCTCGATGTCGGCTTGCAGCAGTTGAAGTCGAGGTGCGTTCTTCATCGCCCATTCTTCACGTACCTTGCCGATTTCGGTGTGCAGATGTTCCGGGAAGTGCACCTTGCGGCCGGGCATCGGGGTGATGAGCGATTTCGGCAGACCTTGCATGGTAAGACCCGTGCAGCCACGCAGATCGAGGGTCTTGAGGTGGCGCAGGTTTCAACGGACGCCGGGACGGCGCGGAGTTGTGGACAGTACGAGAGGTCGAGCGTTTTCAGCTGACGCAGCTGCCCAATGGAATCAGGCACCGAAGTCAGGCCTACGTTGTGGCGGAGGTCCAGTTCGGTGAGTTTCGACAGATTGCCGATGCTGGCCGGCACCTCGCGCAGATAGGTATGCGCCAGAGACAATGTTTTCAGCTTTCTTGCGTTGCCGATGTCGCGCGGCAACGAGGTGAGTGGTGAATGCTGGATGGCAAGGTGTTCCAGGTTCGCGAGGCCGTGCATGGCCGGCAACGCGCGCACGCCGCTTCCCACGATCTCGAGATGCTTCAGGCTCGCCAATTGCCCCAGCGTATCGGGCACCGTGTGCAGGCGTGGGTTGTTCTGCAGCTTGAGTGTCTCGAGCATGCCGAGGTTGCTCAAGTCGTGCGGCAGTTCGCGCAGGTCGCAGTCCGACACGTGAAGGGCCTTGAGGTGCGCGATTTCGGAAACGAGGTCAGGCAGATGAAGCACAGGCGTCGCCTTCAGCTCGATCCTGTCTGCTGGCTCGACGCCCTCGCGCCACGTCTTCGATGTGGGTCAGCGCAATGTCGAGCTGCCGTGCCGGATTGAAAGGAGCAGACGGGTTTGTCGGGCGGTAGTCGCCAATCCGGGCATGCATCTGCGCGTGCCACTCCTCCAGCGCCTGGCGGACGCCGGAACCGGCAATGCGCGCATTCACGGCGGCAGCACCATGCAGCAGGTTTTCGGGCGCCGGAGCGCGTACGTGGAGTGGGCTGTTTGGCGCCGTGCGCGAAGCCCCGGGTGGGGTGCCGGCAGCGATGTTGGGGCGCGCGGCGGAAGACCGATCCGCATTGGCAGACGAGCGGCGCAGCCCGAACAATCCGGCAATTCCGCCTCGCCGAGGCTGCCGTGCCGGCTCCTGTCGCGGTGGCGTGGCATAGGCAGGGACGGCGCCATGCGCTGGCGTGGAATCGGCGGCCGGAGTGTGCGAAGTGCGGCGGAACGGATTGATCGAAGGCATTGAAATTCCAGTCGAAGGTTGCACGACGGTGGCGTCGCACCGATGGCGGAAAGCTCGACCCCACGCGAACCTCGCGTGGGGCCGAAGTGGAACAAACGCAAACAGCGGCTTATGCAGCCTTCTTATGCGTCGACGCGCTGGCGTGGCTGTTCGGGCCAGCGCTGGCGCTCGCTTGGCTCGAGCCGGAGGACTGCGGTGCCGCGGCCGGTGCGTTCGACGTAACGTCGTCGCCATCGTCATCATCGTCGTCGTTGGTGTTCGACTTGATGCCGTTCAGCATGCTCTGATGCGCAGACTGCTGTTGCAGCAGTTGCAGCTCGAGGGCCGCGTCCTGGCCGGTGGGGTCGGTGTTGCTGCCGTTGCCCGTCTTGCCCGTGCCGCTTCCGTTGCCGTTGCCGTTGCTTGAGTCGACTTCGGCCTCGTGCTTCTTCTTGCCTTTGCGGCTCGCATCTTCGTGGCCGCCAGCCTCGGGCTGATGTTGCGTACCAGTGTGGTGCGGTTCAGCTGCCGTGGCGTGACGGGTCTTGCGGGAGGCATGGAAATCGCCTGCCACGCCAGCGCCCGCAGCCGCAGCGCCGAGCAGCATGCCGCCGGTGCCATTGCCGCTGCCTTGGCCGCTCACCTTGTTGAACAGGTTCTGTGCCTGCACGCCAGCCTCTGCCTTGGCGCCTTCCTTGGCGGCGAACTTGGCCGCATCCCTCAGGCCGCTGCGGCCGCCCGTGAGCGCGCCTTCCACCACGGAGTCGACCACCGTGCCGCCCAGGTGCGTCTTCTGCAGCGTTGCTACAGCGGCGCTGGCCGCGAGGCCTTCGGGCGTCAGGTCCGAGGCCAACTGTGCGGCGTTACCCGCGGCTGAGCCGATATCGCCCAGCGCTTCGCCGAAGCGACCATGCGCAGCCGCTTTGGCCGCAGCAATGCTGCTGTCCGCAAAGCCGTTGACGCTGTCGCCGATGCTCTTGACCGTGCGGTCGGCAATATCGTTGACGAAGCCCCGTGCCTTGTCGACCTTGCTCAGCGCCTTGTCCAGGCCCTTGCTCAGGTGGGCATTTTCCAGCGATTTTTCTGCCACGTCGAAGGCAGCGGTATTCAGATCCCGCATGCCCTTGAAGGTGGCTTCGCCAACGCCCACGGCGTCGTGCAACGCCTTTTGAATGCGCAGGTGGACCAGATCGTTGGTCATGGCTGCCGTCTGCTTGGCAACGGCTTCCACGTCGTGGACGAGGTTCTTGCCGACGCTTTCGGCGGCGTGGGCGATGCCCTTGCCGACCTTGGCGATGTCATCGCCCAGGTGCTGAAAGGCGTGCTTGATTTTGCTGAAGATACTCATGGCGAGTCTCCTTGCTTGGGATAGAAAGTGACGGCCGTTGCCGGCCGTCGGGTTGAGTGGGCTGGCGTCAGGCGCCTTGCACCTGGGCGTGCTGCTGTTGCGTGCCGCCGGCCTTTTGTGCCTGCAGTTGCTCGAGCACCTTGATCATGTCTTTGAGCAGCGTTTCGAGCTGGGCCATGGGGCTGTTGGCGCCGTTGTCGGTGCCGGTGCCGTCTGCGCCGTTCGCGCCATCGGCCGTGGAGGCGTTCGGCGTGCCGGATGCACCGGACGCGCCGTTTGCGCCACCGGCTGCCGTGCCGCCCGCTGCGCCACCCGCACCTTGCGCACCACCGGCCGCGCCTGCGTTGCCTGCGCCACCGGCACCAGCGCTGCCGCCTTGCGTCTGATCACCGCCAGGCGCCTGCTGCTGTTGTTGCGTCAGCATCTTCACCAGGTCGTCCAACACTTTCAGCAGTTGTTCGATCATGGAGTCGTTGCTCTTCTGACCGCTGCCTTCGGCGCCGTTGGCGTTGTCCGCGCCCGTTGCGCCACCGGCATCGCCTGTGCCGTCAGCACCGCTTGCACCGCTGGCGTCGCCCGAGTTGTCGGCGCCATCTGCGCCACCGGCGTCGCCTGTGCCGTCGGCACCGTTTGCACCGCCGGCGTCGCTGGAGTTGTCGGTGCCGTCTGCGCCACCGGCGTCGCCTGTGCCGTCGGCACCGTTTGCACCGCCGGCGTCGCTGGAGTTGTCGGTGCCGTCTGCGCCACCGGCACCACCTGCGCCGGCTCCACCGTCAGCACCGCCTGCGCCAGCACCGCCATCAGCACCGCCTGCGCCGCCCGCACCACCGAACGCGTTCGTCATCATCTGCTGCTGCATCAGCTGCAGCGCGTCGTCGAGCATCTGGAGCATGTCGTCCATGCTGAGGCCCTTGCCGCCGTTGGCACCACCCGCGCCATCGACGCCCTTGGCGCCTTCGCCCGTGTCGAACTTGTGCTGCATCTGCTCACTGATCTTCATGAACTTCAGCAGGTCTTCCAGCAGCTTCATGAGCGCCTGCATCGGGTCTTGGCTGCTGGAGTCGTCGCCGTTGTCGTCGCCAACTTGCTGGCCCTTGTTGGCACCCTGCGCGCCTTGCGAACCCTGGCTACCTTGTGCACCTTGCGCGCCCTGGTTGGCGGACGGGCCCTGCGCGGCACCCGCGCCCTGGGCGCCACCGCCGGCTGCGCCACCCGAGCCACCGCCCGCACCTGCATTGGCGCCGCCTTGTGCGGTGGCGTTGCGCAGCATCGCTTCCAGCACCTTCAGGATGTCTTGCACGAGATGCTGCAGCGGGCTTTCCGCCTGATTCTGTTTGCCGGGTTGATCCAGCTGGAGCTGGGTCGAGATATTCAGTGAAGCGTTGTCTTGGACCTTCATATTCATGTGTCACCTCAGTGGGCAGGCGTGATGCATGGCACCGTCCAGGCCGCTGACTGGGCGCATGCCGATACAGAGAGGAGAGAAACGCCGCGCGGCCGACGTCTGCAGAGAAACGCCAGCACGGCAATCGCTTCCGATTCCAGTTCGGGTCGCGGGGCCGACATGGCCCTGCGCGTTCTGCCCGTGCCGGGCCGCGCAGCCCAGGGCAGCCGCGTGCCGGCACGCCGATCGCAAAGCGAAAGGGCATGTCGGGCGACTTTGGTGGAACGTTAGGGAATGTCGGCCATCAGGCCATGCAGCCAGGCCGAAGCGCTGATCACCGAGACGAAATCTCAGGCCAGATCGGACGTGCGCGGCGGCAAACTCACGTGCGTGCCGCTGTGTCAGCGCGCGGCATGTGAATCGCAGGTGGGCTTCAGAAGTGGTGCGTCACGCGCAGCGCCAGCGTGCGGCCCGGCAGGATGGGGATGTAGCTGCTGCTGAGCGTGTTGCCGTACGTGCGCACGTTGAAGAGGTTGCGCGCGAAGAGGTCGATGCGCCAGCGCTTTTGGTGCCAGAAGAGGCTGCTGTCGACACGCACCGAGCCGGGCACCCGGAACGACGCATCGCCGTGGGCGTCGGCACGGCCCTGCGCGCTGATGCCGAGCCCCATGCCCATGCCTGCGAGCACACCGCTCTGCAGCGTGTACGTGGTCCACAGCGCGGCGTTTCGAGCCGGCACGCCGGGTACGTAGCCGCCCGGCAGCCTCGCTGACATGCGAGCCACCGATAACCATAACGATGCCTCCCAGCCGCGCGCCACCGTGCCTTGCATCGACAGTTCCACGCCCTGGCTGGTTTGCTCGGCGAGTTGCGTGTAGTAGCCCGGGTGCGACACGTCGGCCAGGCTGACGTTCTTCGCATCGATCCGGTAGAGCGCCGCCTGTGCCGTCAGCGTGCGGTGTGCGTCTTCCCATCGCAGCCCGGTTTCGACCTGGCGGCTGCGCTCCGGTTGTGTGCCCGTGCCGTCATAGAAGTAGTAGCCCGCTGATCTGGAAGCCGCGCATGTAGTCGGCAAACCATGCCGTGCTGGGCGTGAGCTTGTAGAGCAGGCCCACGGCAGGCGTCCAGGCAACGCCGCGCAATTGCGTATGGGGCAGCAGGGCGACGTAGTTGTTCGCGCGGATGGAGGCCGACACCTCCCACCTGTTGCCAATGGCGGCGTGGTCGCGCAGCCGGAAGATGGACTGCCTCAAGGTTTGCGACAGCCGGTTGCCGGGAATGAACGTGGCCGCCGGCAGCGGTACGGGCGCGAACGGGTCTTGCGTGGCCTGTGCGATGAAGCCCGGTTTGATCAGGTTCTGCCGCTCCTGGATCTCTTCCCAGCCGAGGGTGAATGTGTGGCGCAGCGCGTTGTGCGAAACGGTGCCTGTCAACTCGTTCGACATGGCCCACAGGTGGCTTTCGGTATGACGCAGCCCGCAGATCGTGTTGTTGGGCATGGCGTTATATGACGAGGCCGATCCGAGATCCCACTGGGCCGATTCCTCTCTCACGGATTCATAGCTCGCCCGCGAATGGAGGGCCCAGTCATCGTTCAGGTTGCGCGAGGCCGTGTAGTAGACGCGCGTGCCGCTGCCTTCAACGCGGTCGTCTACGTTGCCGAACGGACGCTGCACGGGTACACGCGCAGGTGCACCGTCCAGCGCAAAGGTGGCAGGTGGCACAGGCTGCCGGCTGGTGAGGGATTCGATGCCCGCGGTGATGCTCGTTGTGCTGTCGTTCCAGCCCAGTGCGGCGTGGCCGTAGCTGACGCGGTGGCCCGCGTATCCGCCGTCGCTGTCGGTCGTCGTGTCGTTGACCCCAACGAGGCGGTACGACAACCCGTTGGCCCCGATGGCACCGGCCAGGTCGGCGACCACCTTGCGGCCGCCATGCGAGGCGACCTCCATGGCGACGCTGCGCTGTGCGGCAGCGGTCGGTGCCTTCAGGCTGGCATTGATGGCACCACCGGCCATGGTGACGCTTGCGACGTCTGCGTTCGGCCCCTTGATGACGTCGATCTCTTCCAGTGCGTCCACGGGCCGCAGCGAGGCGAGCTTGTCGGGCAAGCCATCCACGGAGATGGCATTGGTCATGTAGCCGCGGATGGCATAGAGGGGCGGTGCGGTCGGGTCAGCCAATACCGAAGCCACGCCGGCCTGTGCCAGTGCGGCATTCAACGAGGTCGGCTGTTGGCTGGCCAACAGGCCACGCGTGACCGTATTGATGGCGTGCGGCATGCTGGTCATCGGCATTTCAACGCGCGTGATGGCGCTGCTGGAAAGCACCGCGAACCCCGTGTCGCCTGCGCCATGGACTTCCGATGGCGGCAGCGCGCCGATGTCGCGCGGCTGCGGGTCGGGGGCGCCGGCGGTGCCGGCCGCCACGACGGTCATCGTGCCGTCAGGCAGCACGGACAGCGCGAGCCCGCTGTTCTGCAGTGCCAGCCGGGCGGCGTCGGCGGCCGTCATCGTGCCGTCGATCGGACCTGCCCAGCGCTCCTGCACGAGGCTGGATGCGAACGACAGCGGTTGGCCGCTCAACCGCGTGATTTCCATCAGGACATGCTCCAGCGTTGACCGCTCGATACGCAAGCGCTGAGGCTCGTCAGCCGCCACGGCATGCGCCTGCGATACGGAAAGTCCGATCAGCAGGGCAGCCAGGCCAGGAGCCGGAATGAGGTAAATCGCAAGGACGTCATGAGGGACAGCGCTGTCACCGTGCGGCGAAGGTCCGGAAAAGACGGAGAACGCAGGACGTTCGCGCGCCCCCTGCGCCTGAAACTTCCGAGGCGCTCTGCCCGCGTCGCAGAAACGAGCGGATCTGCCTGCTAGGCGCACCCCCGGTCCAGACTCGCGCGATGGTCCAGTCCACACATGCCGAACCGGTGCCTGCATTTCGCCGGCGCGATCGCCGGGATCCGCTTCTTGTTCATACCCCCACCCGTATTTTTATTGTCGTGAAACGGGCGCCAATAACGCAGGATCCATGCCACGTTTCCCCTCCGAAGAGGGGGTGGTTTTTTCCCGAGCTGCCTGATGCCGTTTCTCGGCGCACCGCAACGCAGATCTTCGATCCGCTGAGCGCTTCCTTTGGCGAA